>CAMOKK010000001.1 GCA_946617545.1 uncultured Bacteroidales bacterium
ATCTTGGAAATCTCTGCCGGCTGGAAGCGGACAGGCCCCAGGTCGAACCACGAGTGGGAGCCCTTGACGTCGCTGGACACGAAGATAACCACCACCAGCAGTCCCAGCACCAGGATGTAAAAGGGAATGCAGATGCTTTCCCACAGCCGGGACGGCAGCAGGAAAAGGATGGTGCCGGCCAGCCCAAGGGAGGTGAGAATCCAGACAAACTGTTTTCCGGCGCGGGAACTCCAGTCAAAGATGGAAGTGGAATCCGCGGAGTGGATGGAGGCATAGATATTGAGCCAGCCGATGAGCACCAGCAGGAGGTAGGTCACGATGATGGACCAGTCGATGGACTGTCTTTTATGTGCTTGCTGCTCAGTCATGTTTGACGCGGGACATCAGGTTGGCTTCTTTCATTCTCTTTTCCAAATCCGTGCGTTTCACAGCTCCCTTCAGGTACTTTTCTACCATGAGGGAGGCCATGGGAGCGGCGTAGGTGGCGCCAAATCCGCCATTCTCCACATAGCAGGCTACGGCAATCTTGGGCTTGTCCATGGGCGCAAAGCAGATGAACACGGAGTTGTCTGCTCCGCGCGGGTTCTGGGCCGTTCCCGTTTTGCCGCAGATGTCTAAGGAATCCACGTGCGCAATCCAGGCCGTTCCGCCCATGCCCGGGCCGGAGTTCACGGCCCGCCACATGCCTTTCACCACTTTGGGGAAGTGCAGGGTGTCCACCATGGTATACTGCTTCTCATAGAAGCGGGGCTCAATTTCTACGCCTTCAGAGGCCTTGATGATGTGCGGGATATAGTAATACCCCCGGTTGGCGATGGTGGCACAGAGGTTGGCCAGGTGCATGGGCGTGGCCAGAATCTCGCCTTGGCCGATGGAAAGGGAAATCACGGTGGTGGAGTTCCATCGGCCCTTCCCGTAGGAGCGGTTGTACGTCTTGGAGGTGGGGATGCTGCCCGAAAGCTCGGCGGGGAAGTCGCTCCCCAGTTTGCGCCCGAAGCCGAAACTTTCCACATATTCATGCCAGGCATCCAGGCCTTCGGCTACGTTTCCGTATTTCCGGTTGTCCAGGATGTTCTTGAGCACATAGCAGTAGTAGGCGTTGCAGCTCATCATGATGCTTTCCTCCATGTTCAGGGGAGACTTGTGCCCGTGGCAGCCCAGTTTGTGCCCGGCTCCAAAATGGTAGCCCCTGTTGCATGAATACATCATTTCCGGACGCAAAACACCTTCCTGCAGGCCAATCAGGCCGTTCACCAGCTTGAACACGGAACCCGGCGGGTAGGAAGCCTGCACCGCCCGGTTATACATGGGCTTGTAAGGGTCCTGGGAAATCTCGTTCCAGTGTTTTCCGATATCGGCCAGCATGGAAACGTCTATGCCGGGGGCCGATACCAGCGCCAGAATCTCGCCGGTGGCGGGTTCGATTGCCACCAGCGAGCCCACCTTCCCCTGCATGAGCTCCTGCCCGTACTGCTGGAGGGTGGCATCGATGGTGGTGACGATATTCTGCCCCGGAACGGCCTCTTTGTCCATTTCGCCATCCTTGTAGGGCTGCTCTATCTGGTTGAGGGAGTTGCGCAGGTAGATGTGGTATCCTTTCTCTCCGCGCAGCTCTTTTTCACGGGCCGCCTCGATGCCCGTCATGCCGGCGTAGTCTCCGCTCTTGTATTCTCCCGGATGGGCGTCCATGTAGGCCTGGTTCACCTCGGAAACATAGCCCAGCAGGTTGCCACCCGCGTTTACAGGGTAGTCGCGGATGCCGCGCACCTGGCCGCGGAAGCCGGGGAAGCGGTATTTCACCTCATCAAAACGCATGTACGTTTCGGCCGGGAGGTTGCGGATCATGGTGACGGTTTGGAAGCCGATGCTCTGGCGGCGTTTGTTGTATTCCACCAGGCGGTTCCTGATAAAGCCGGGCTCCACATCCAGAACGGTAGCCAGCGCCAGGGTGTCGAAGGCCTTCACCTCGCGGGGCGTGACCAGAATGTCATAAGCCACTTTGTTGCCCACCAGGATGGTCCCGTTGCGGTCGTAGATGACTCCGCGGGTGGGGTAGATGGTCTCGTAGATGGTGGCGTTGCGGTCTGCGTCCTCCTTGTAGGAATTGTTCAGGATCTGGAGCGAGAATATCTTGCCCAGCAGCAGCAGTGCTGCCGCTCCCAGGCCGATGAGCAGGCGGATATGACGCCCTCCTTCGTCGTTCATTATTTTCGGGAATCCGGGGCCAGGGCACCCAGGGTAAGGAGGGATATCAGGAAGCTGGCAACCAGCGAAGCGGAAAGGCGGATCCCGTTAAACCACAGCGGCCGGGTTCCGGCGCCATCGGCCCAGATGTAGATGAGCAGGAACACCAGCAGCGAAAGGAACAAAGCGGTGGCCACTTTGCCGAAACCGAAGCGGGCCACGGAGAAATCTTCCTTGCGGGCGAAGAGTTCCGGGCCGAAAATCAGATTCACCAGACCCTTGCGCAGGTAGGCAACGGGTATGAGGGCTAGGGCGTTGAGGCCCAGCACCCCTTCTGAGAGGATGTCTATGGTGAGTCCGGACAGGCAGGCGATAAGCATGGCGCCGATGGTTCCGATGCGGAGGGGGATGCACAAGACCATCACGGGCAGAAGGGAGAGCGTGATGTACGGAGTGATATGGAAATAGTTGCTGAGCAGCAGTTGTGCCAGCAGCAGGAGGACATAGGCTATCCAGAATTCTCCGCGCTTCATTCTGTAAATCCTTCTATTTCGTCCAGGGCGTCATTATGCACCACCATCACATAGCGGACGGCGCTGAAATCCTGGAACAGGGTTACTTTAATCTCGTTGGTGGCTCCGTTTACCACGCGGGCCTCCCCGGCAATTCCCAGCGGGATGTCCGGCGGGAAAAGGAGAGAGTGGCCGCTGGTATATACCGTATCTCCTACGTTGTAGTGGTACTGGAGCGGGATTTCCTTGAGGAGGGCTCCGTTGGAATGGATGCCGTCCCAAATCAGGATGCCGCTTCCGCCTTCGGTACCCAGGCGGGCACTGATGGAGATGTCATGGTTCTGAAGAGAAAGGGCGAAAGCATTGTTTTCGCTTACGGCGTCCACAATTCCCACCACGCCGGCCTGCGTGATGATTCCGGACTTTTCCTTGACGCCGTCCTCGAATCCGCGGTTCAGGATAATGTAGTTATGCTGCTTTCCGCGGCTCATTTTCACCACCTCCGCCGGGATGAGGGTGTATCCGGGGTGACGGCCTACACTCATGGTGTCTATACGCACCTGGCGCAGACGTTCCTTGGCCAGGGCCAGTTCCCGCTGAAGCTGTTCGTTTTCCCGGACCAGCTGTTTGTTCTCCTTGCCCAGCCGGAAGTAGTTGCTCACTTTTTCCGTGGAGCCCCAGACCGTTTCCATGAACGCATGACCAGCCCGCGCCACCCAGATGCGCTGCAGTTCCGAGCTGCGGGTAGTGAGATACAACATGGCCAGTTCCAGGGCGATGAACACCACCAGACTGGCCAGTTTATACAGGAACCCCCGGCCCTTCATGGCTTAACGGAGAAGGAAGGAGTAGTTGTCCGTGTTTTTGAGCGCGATGCAAGTACCGCGGGCCACGGCTCTCAGAGGGTCTTCCGCCACGTAGAACGGGATGTTCACCTTTTCAGAGAGGCGCTTGGCCAGACCACGGAGCAGGGCGCCGCCGCCGCTCAGGAAAATGCCGTTTTCCACGATGTCCGAGTAGAGCTCCGGAGGAGTCTGCTCCAAGACCTGCTGGATGGAGGCTTCCAAACGGGCGACGGATTTGTCCAGGCAGTGGGCAATCTCCTGATAGGGGATGAGGGCCTCTACCGGGTGGCCGGTCATCAGGTTGGGACCGCGCACCAGGAACGGTTCGGGTTCTTCGTCCAGCTGGGAAAGGACGGAGCCCACGGCAATCTTGATTTTTTCGGCCGTGGTTTCTCCCACCTTGATCACATGCTGCTGGCGGAGGTAGTTCTGGATGTCAGCCGTAAAGACGTCACCGGCTACACGGATGCTCTCCTGCTGCACGATGCCGCCCAGGGAAATGACGGCAATCTCCGTGGTGCCGCCTCCGATATCTACCACCATGTTGCCCTTTGGGGCTTCTACGTCCAGGCCGATACCCAGAGCGGCAGCCATGGGTTCGTAGATGAGATAGACATCCCGGCCTCCGGCATGCTCCGAAGAGTCACGCACGGCACGGATTTCCACTTCCGTGGAACCGGAGGGAATGCCCACCACCAACTTGAGGTTGGGTGCGAAGAGACTGCGGCGGCGGGAGTTCACCTGCTTGATGAAGCCGCGGATCATCATTTCCGCCGCGTTGAAGTCTGCAATGACGCCATCCCTCAGCGGACGCACGGTCTTGATGCCGGGGTTGGTCTTTTCGTGCATGAGTTTGGCCTTCTGGCCCAAGGCTATGCACTTCCCTGTCTGGTTGTCGATGGCCACGATGGAGGGCTCGTCCAGGGCTATTTGTTCCCCTTGGAAGATGACGGTATTCGCCGTTCCCAGGTCAATGGCCAATTCTTGATTGAGGAATCCCATATCTGTAAGTTTCTGTTTCTGGCAATTATTCTCCAAAGTTACGAAAAAATCCTTATATTCGCGTAAAGTTTTTGCGATGGAGAGAAAAAAATATCTGGTGGTCACGGCGGGGGGCAGCGGAACCCGGATGGGCAGCGCCCTCCCGAAGCAGTTTCTGGAACTTCGGGGGAAGCCCATTCTGCGCCTTACCATAGAGCGTTTCCTGGAAGCTTGCCCGGACGTGCAGGTGATAACGGTGCTCCCTTCTTCTCATATGGGCACCTGGAGGGAGTACTGCGTAAGGGAAAGTTTCCTTTGCCCGCAGCGCCTGGTGGCCGGTGGATTCACCCGTTTCCATTCTGTCCAGAATGCCTTGGAACAAGTGCCGGACGGGGCCGTCGTGGCTGTTCATGACGGTGTGCGTCCCTTCCTGTCGGCCAGGAGGATAGGCGAATTGTTCAATTTGGCCCGGGAGCATCCTGCCGTAGTGCCGGTGATGCCGGTCACAGACACCCTGAAGGTGTTGGAAAAAAAGGCCGATGGTACCCTCGCCCTCGTGCCGGAGGTGGTGGACCGCAGCCGCATCTATGGTGCCCAGACCCCGCAGATTTTCCACAGCGAGCTGCTCAAGAAGGCTTATACCCAAGGGTTTGACACCCTTTTCACCGACGACGCTTCGGTAGCCCAAAAATATGGAATCCCTCTCACCTTCGTGGAAGGCGAGAAGCTCAATATCAAAATCACTACGCCGGAAGATTTAGTCCTGGCCCAGGCCATTCTCTCGCAGCTTTCCCAGAGGTGATGTCAGTCCCGGCCCGTGTACGAGGTACTTTTGAAATCCTTCACCCACACCTGGCGCTCGATGGGCTCGTCCAGGGAAATCATGGTGTCCGTAGACTGGATGTAGGGAATCTTCTGGATGGTGTTCAGCAGCACCTCCATCAGGTGGTCGTTGTCTAAGCAGTAGAGTTTGGCCAGGATGGCGTACTTGCCGGTTACGAAATGACACTCCACAATTTCCGGAATCTTTTTCAGGTTGGCGATGACTTCCGGATACTTGGTGGATTCCGAAAGGGAGATGCTCACGTAGGCGCATACGTTCAGGCCCAGGGCCTGGGGCTTGACCTGGAGGCGGGAACCGGTGATGACTCCGCCTGCTTCCAGCCTCTTGTAACGCTGATGGATGGCTGCACCGGAAACGCCGCACTCGCGGGCAATCTCCAGGAAGGGCATGCGGGCGTTCTTCACCAGGAAGGAAAGGATTTTCTGGTCTATCTCGTCAATGTGATAACTGGCCATTTGCTTACAGTTTTAAACTAACCACAGCAAATTTACGCAAATTTTTTTATTTTTTACGCCTGTAGAAAGATTTTTTTGTGGGAGCGCCCTGGCCGATAATCGCCTGACAATCAGCTTCCGTTAATTTTTCCGGGTCTGTTCCTTTGGGAATTTTGAAGTTGGATGCGCCCTGCTTAATGTATGGGCCATAGCGTCCGTTAAGCACTTTGATGTCCCCGAATTCGGCAATCGTGGTCTGGGCCGGTTTGGCCTCAGAGGACTCTTTGATGAGGGTTTCACATTCTTCCAGCGTGATGCGGAGCGGGTCTTTCCCGCGGGGTAATTTCACATTTTTATCCCCAAACTTCAAATACGGGCCGAAGCGGCCGCGGGTGGCCACCACGTCCACGCCGTCCAGCTGTCCCACCACGCGGGGCAATTCCAGCAGTTTCAGGGCATCCTGGAGGGTGAGCGTCTCAATGAGCTGACCTTTTGCCAGCGAGGCACTCTGGCGCCGTTCCCCTTCGCCCTTCTGTACATAGGGGCCGAATTTCCCGAAGGCGGCTATCACCTTGTCTCCGTCGGGCGCTATGCCCAGTTCCCGGCTTACCTTGGTGTAGTTTCGGTCTTGCAGGACTTCGTCCACCTGGTGGTGGAAGGGGGTGTAGAAGGAGGCGATGACCTGGTTCCACACCTTCTTTCCTTCGGCCACCTGGTCAAAATCGGCCTCAACGTTGGCCGTGAAGTCGTAGTCCAGGATGTCGGCAAAATTCTTGACCAGGTAATCCGTCACGATGAGGCCTATCTCCTGGGGCAGGAGCTTGCCTTTCTCGGCCCCTACCACCTCCGTCTTCTGGCTGCTTTTGATGACACCGTCCTTGAGGCTCAAGTTGTTCACCTTAAAGCTCTTTCCTTCTTTGTCACCCTTGACGGCATAGCCGCGTCCCCGGGTGAGGGTGTCCACGGTGGCGGCATAGGTGGAAGGCCGGCCTATCCCCAGCTCTTCCAGTTTCTTGACCAGCGTGGCTTCGGAATAACGGAAGGGGGGTGCGGTGAATTTGCTCAAGGCGCTCACGCTTTCCTCAAGCAGGCGGTCTCCCTTTTTGAGGGCGGGCAGCACCACCTGGTCTTCGACCTCCGGCTCCTCGTCGCGGCCTTCCAGGTAAACCTTCATGAAGCCGTCGAAAAGGATTTCCACCGACTGGATGCCATACAGCTCCGGCCGCTTGTCGGAAGCCACCTTGAGGGTGGTGTTCATCACGCGGCTTTCGGCCATCTGGGAGGCTACGGTGCGCTTCCAGATGAGCTCGTAGAGTTTTTTCTCCTGGGGCGTCCCCTCAATTTCCGCGTTGGAGATGTAGGTGGGACGGATGGCTTCGTGGGCCTCCTGGGCACCCTTGGACTTGGTGCGGTACTGGCGGGAATGGAGATACGCTTCTCCGAAGTTCTCCACGATATATTGTCCGGCCGTGGCTATGGCCAGACCGGACAGGTTGGTGGAGTCTGTTCTCATGTAGGTGATAAGACCTCTTTCGTAGAGCGTCTGGGCCACACGCATGGTGGTGGAAACGGGGAAGTGGAGCTTCCGGGCGGCTTCCTGCTGCAGGGTGGAGGTGGTGAAAGGGGCCGACGGCATCCTCACGCCTTCTTTCTTTTCGGCCGATGCGATGCTGTAGGTGGCTCCGATGCTGTCTTCCAGGAATTTCCGGGCTTCCTGTTCGGAGCCCAGGCGCGTGTCCAGGGTGGCCTTGACGGAGGTGCTCACCCCTTCCGGACGGAAGATGGCCTCTACCCGGTAATAGGGCGTGGGCTCAAAGGCCATGATTTCCTTCTCCCGGTCTACAATCAGGCGAAGGGCCACGCTCTGAACGCGGCCGGCGCTGAGCTTGGGCTGAATCTTGCGCCACAGGATGGGGGAGAGTTCAAAGCCCACCAGACGGTCCAGCACACGGCGGGCCTGCTGGGCATTCACCAGGTTCATGTCGATGCCCCGGGGACGCTCAATGGCCTCCAGGATGGCACTTTTGGTGATTTCGTGGAAGACGATGCGGCGGGTCTTTGCGGCCGGAAGCTTGAGCGTTTCCAGCAGGTGCCAGGAGATGGCTTCTCCCTCCCGGTCTTCATCGGAAGCCAGCCAGACCGTATCGGCCTCCTTGGCCAGCTTGGTGAGCTCCGCCACCACTTTCTTCTTGTCGGCGGGCACCACGTACTCCGGCTGGAAGCCGTTTTCCACATCCACGCCCAACTTATGCTCTTCCAAGTCCCGGATGTGGCCGATGGAGGCCTTCACCAGGTAATCTTTCCCTAAATACTGTTGGATGGTCTTTACCTTTCCGGGAGACTCTACAATGACTAAATTCGAACCCGCCATAAAATCAAATTTTCTGCAAAGTAAAGCAGAATTGCGGGAATTATCCAAATTTTCTCACTACTTTTGTAAGTTGAATTTTGTCCAAGACCTAAGGTCTTGCGCGTAGAAGAAATTTTGACCGAATGACAGAAGAAAAGAAGAAAAAAATCATCAAGTGGTACTGGATTCTTCTGACCGCTCCCTTCGCCGCCCTGCTGGTCCTGCTGTGTATCGTATGGGCCTTTGCCGATATCCCCTCCATCGAGCAGCTGGAAAACCCGGACACCAAACTGGCCACCCAGGTAATTGCCCAGGAAGGGGAAATCCTCACCACTTATCATATAGAGAACCGCACCTTCGTGTCCTATGAAGACCTGGCCCCTTCCCTGGTTCAGGCCGCCGTGGCCACGGAAGACAAGCGCTTCTACAAGCACTCCGGCGTAGATATCCAGTCCCTGGCCCGCGTCATGTTCAAAACCCTCCTGGGACGGGATTCCTCCCAGGGCGGCGGCTCCACCATCACCCAGCAGCTGGCCAAAACCCTCTACCCCCGCGGAGAGCGTGTGGGCAAGGTGAAGATGATTTGGATCAAGCTCAAAGAGTGGATCACGGCCATCAAGCTGGAGAAAAACTATACCAAGGAAGAGATTGTGGACATGTACCTCAATGCCATCTTCTTCGGCTCCAATTCTTACGGCATTTCCAGCGCCGCCTTCCAGTTCTTCGGCAAGCAGCCCGCAGACCTCCTCACGGAAGAGAGCGCCGTGCTGGTGGGCATGGTGAACAAGCCCACGCGCTACAACCCCGCCATCAATCCGGAGCACGCCCTGCGCCGCCGCAACCTGGTGCTGGACCGCATGTGCTCCATGAAATACCTCACCAAGGCCCAGCGGGACTCCCTGCAGGCCCTTCCCATTGTGCTGCAGGAACGCCAGGGAGACCGCACCACCGGTGTGGGTCCGTATTTCCGCGACATGCTCCGCCGCACCATGGGCGCCTCCAAACCCAAACGTTCCTCCTACCTTTATCAGGAGGACTATCAGGCCGATTCCACCCTCTGGGCCGACGACCCCCTGTACGGCTGGCTCAACAAGAACTACAAGAGCGACGGCACGCCTTATGATCTGGAGGTGGATGGCCTGCGCATCTATACCACCATCAATTACAAGATGCAGCGTTATGCCCAGGAGGCCATTGCAGAACACCTGGGGAAAGACCTCCAGCCCGCTTTCTGGAAAGAGCTTCGCAGCCGCCGCAACCCTCCTTTCACCGCGGACACGGACAAATCCGTCATAGAGACCACCATGAAGCAGGCCCGCCGCTGGAGCGACCGCACCCGCATGATGAAGGCTTCCGGCCACTCGGACGCCCAGATAGAGGCTTCTTTCTCCAAACCGGTAAAGATGCGCGTTTTCACCTGGGAGAAGCCCGGCTATCGGGACACCACCCTCACCCCGGACGATTCCATCCGTTACTACAAGTCTTTCTTCCGGGCGGCCTTCATGGCCATAGAGCCGGGTACGGGCCACGTACGGGCCTATGTGGGCGGTCCGGATTACCGTTATTTCAAGTATGACAACGTCCGTCAGGGCAAGCGTCAGGTGGGCTCTACCATCAAGCCCTTCCTCTATACGGAAGCCATGGAATCCGGCATGACCCCCTGTGACCCCGTTCTCAACGCCCCGGTGGTCATTGTGGTGAATGCGGACGGAGAAACCTGGTCTCCCCAGGACACCCATGCCGACGGAACCATGGTAGACCTTAACTGGGGTCTGGCCCACAGCTCCAACTCCGTATCGGCCTATCTGATGAAGGAGCTGGGAGCGCCGTCCATGGTCTCCATGATGCGGAAGATGGGCATTACCGGCTTTGTGGATCCGGTGGCGTCGCTCTGCGTAGGATCGGCCGACCTTTCCGTCTACGACATGGTTACCGCCTACAACACCTACCCTTCGGGCGGTACCTATACCTCTCCCATCTTTGTCACCCGCATAGAAGACAGCGACGGAAATGTGCTAAGCCAGTTCAGCGACCGCAAGCGGGAAGCCCTCTCGCAGCGGGCTACCGGAGCCATGATTCAGATGATGCGCTCGGTGGTGGATGCCGGAGGTACCGGCGCACGCCTGCGTTTCCGCTACGGACTCAAAGGAGAGATAGCCGGCAAGACAGGCACCACCAACGACAACTCCGACGGCTGGTTCATCGGCTATACGCCTTCCATCACCGCCGGTGTATGGGTGGGTGCGGAAGACCGTTATGTCCACTTCACCAGCACTTCTTTGGGGCAGGGAGCCAACATGGCCCTTCCCATCTGGGGCTTGTGGATGCAGAAAGTGCTAAAGGACGGAACGCTGGGCATTTCGGAGGGAGACGTGTTCCCGGATGCCCTCAAGGGCACCTATTGCAATACGGACGGTGAGAATGTGACACCGGAGAAAACGGATTTGGAAACTTATTATTTCGAATAATGGCAAAGTATCAATCGATAGCCGTCATTTACGGAAGCGACTCTTCCGAGTGGGAAGTCTCTTGCCGGAGCGGAGAATTCACCGCCTCCCGCATAGACGAGTTCCAGTATGATGTATATGAGGTGTTTGCCCGCTTCGGCCAGTGGCGCCTGGTGGCCATGAGAAAGGCCAATTCCATGCGCCAGGCGTTCCCGGAAGGGGCCCAGCCGATGGTGGACAAGTCAGACTTCTCCGTTATGGTCCTGGGAGAAAAAATCAAGTTCGATTTTGCCTATATCATGCAGCACGGCGCCCCCGGAGAGACGGGCCTGCTGCAGGGCTATTTCGAGATGTTGGGCATTCCCCATTCCACCTGCAGTGCCTTTGTAACCACGGTGGCCTTCGACAAATACTCCTGCAAGAGCTACCTCCGTGGGCAGGGCCTCGTGAAACTGGCTCCGGACGCCGTCATCCGCATCGGAGAAGACATCGACGCCTTTTCATCGGCCACCATCGAGAAGTTGGGCCTTCCCCTCTTTGTGAAGCCCACCCGCGGCGGTTCCAGCTTCGGCGTCACCAAGGTGGAGAAGGCGGAAGACCTGCCGGCCGCCATCCGTTTTGCCTTTACGGAAGGAGAGCAGGTGATTGTGGAGAAGGCTGTCAAGGCGCAGCACGAGCTCACCTGCGGCGTGTACCGTGACGGCAAGGAAATCAAGGCCCTTCCCATCATAGAGATTGTCTCCCAGACCGGCTGGTTCGACTACGATGCCAAGTACAACGGCCTCAGCCAGGAGATTTGCCCGGCTCCCGTATCCGAAGAGCTCACCACCCAGGTGCAGGAGACCAGCAAACGGATATACCGCTACCTGGGCTGCAAGGGCCTTGTGAGAATGGATTACCTGTCTGCCGAAGACGGCCTGTACTTCCTGGAAGTGAACATTATCCCGGGCATGACCAACGCCTCGCTGGTGCCCAAGATGATCCGCACTTCCGGCCAGACCATCACGGACTTCCTCACCACCATCATCGAAAATTCATAGGGAACCATGCTCCTGACGGCTTTCCTGAAAGAGGGGACTGCTGCCCTGGAACCGCTGTACCCCAGCTCGGAGGCACGCTCGTTGCTTCTGATGCTCTGTGAGGCGCAGCTGGGTGTGCAGCGCCATACTCCCATCCTGGAACCGTCCTACGAGATTCCTTCTGGCCGCCTGCCTTCCCTTTTAGCTGCCCTTGAGCGCTTGAAGAAGGGAGAGCCCGTCCAGTATGTCCTGGGCTTTTCCGAGTTTATGGGCCGACGTTTCCGCGTTTCGCCCGCCGTCCTCATCCCCCGGCCGGAGACGGAGCAGCTGGTTATGGCGGCGGTGGACATCCTTCGGGGCCTGCCCCGCGGGGCGCGTGTGCTGGATCTCTGTACGGGCTCCGGCTGCATAGCCTGGTCGCTGGCCCTGGAAGTGCCCGGAACCTCCGTCGTGGGTGTGGATATTTCGCAGGAAGCCCTTCAGGTGGCCCGCAGCCAAGATTTTCCCTTGGATGCAGGCGCCCAGGCCCCCGTCTTTGTACAGGCCGATGTCCTGGCTCCGGCGGCGCAGCCTTTCCCCTTCGGCCCTTTCGATCTGATAGTGTCCAATCCTCCCTATATATTGGAAGCGGAGAAGGCGCAGATGCGGCGCAATGTACTGGATTTTGAGCCGCCCATAGCCCTCTTTGTCCCGGACTCGGACCCTTTGGTCTTTTACCAGTCCGTGGCGGCGTGGAGCGGCCGTCTGCTGGTCCCCGGCGGAACGGGGCTGGTGGAGATTAATGAAACCTTGGGAGCGGCCACTGCGGAGCTTTTTTCCTCCGCCGGATTTTCCGATGTGCGCCAAATGAAGGATTTTTTTGACAAAGATCGCTTTGTAGGCTTCCGGAAATCGGCCTCCTAATATCCTCTAATGCATATTTTAATTTTATCCGTGTAACACTTTTTTACACGGATAAGTATTCGGTACTTTGCAGAAAGGAACCGGAGCCAAATTCCGGACATGGCAAAATGAAGTACAAAAGTTTATTATTGGGGATGGCCGCTCTTGCTTTGGCAGGGCTCCTGGGCGGCTGCGAGAAAGTGATTGTTACCCCCGTCAATGAAGAGGATTCTCCCTCAGAGCCCGCCGTCCTCCTGGAAGATGTGGCCCGTCTGTTGTCTGTGCTTCCCCTTGAAAGCGAGCAGTTGGAAGAGGTTTATGATGCGGCCCGGGCATCGGCCACCAATGGCTACGATGAAGAATACCGCATGCAGGAGCTGTTTTCAGAGCCGGGTGCGGGCGTGGGAGACAAGGCTTCCACCAAGGCCGAGGGTTACAGCCGCCCCCTTCGCGAACTGCTCCGGGAGGCCGCCCTCTCCACCAAGGCCGACGGGATGTTGGAAGACCCGGAGGCTTGGTTGGAGGCCTTGGAAAGCTCCGACGTTCAGATTTACTGGCCTTTTTCCGAGGCCTGGGACGGAGACTCCTTCCCGGTGGTCACCTTCGACCCCGGTGGGGATGTGGGCTCCAATGAAGGCTATTCGCTGGGCCCGGACGGGAAGGTGACCAAGGTGCTGGTGACGGAAGAAATGGCCCGGGAGCAGCCCGTGTGGGTGGTAAACCGCAATTCGGATGCAGAGTACAAGACGCTGGAGATGCTCCGCCGGGAAGACCCTTCCTGGGGACAGGGCGGGGGAGACCTGGTGGTTTCCAAGGCCGATTCCGAGATTAAGACCCTGGTTCTGCGCAGTTTCAAGGCCAAGCGTCAGTTCGATTCCTGGTTTGCCGGGGCCAGTGAGTTCTGGGTCAAAATGGGCTCTGTAGAGGATTTCATAGCTTCTACGGAGGCGGAGCTGCGCCTGTACGAGCCCTCCATCACGGACTTCCTCATGGTGGTGCGGCGTGCAGAGGTGGGTATGGACCTCACGTTCAATGCCGTGCTGGTTTCCGAATGGACGCCGCAGTTGTCATCGGCCGCCCTGATGATTGTGGAAGATGACGGCGGTACGCAGACTTCCTGGAAGTGCAGTGCCACGGTCAAGTACAATTCCAAAAGTTATGGCTTTGATATAGACTTGCCCCTGCGCACCCGTGACGACATTGTCTGGCGCGGAAACCTCACCCGCTCCTATATTGAAAAATTTAACGGCCAGCAGGTGGGCCTGGGAGATGTGGAATTGGTGTTGGAACTGATATAAAGTCCGGAAGATTTGCAGTCAAGCTTTCACCGTCATTTCACAGACGGAGCAGTGGAAGTCTAAGCGCAGCCGCTCTTTCCCATTGCGCAGAAAGAGTGGCTGTGCGCTGCGGGCCTTCCCCTGTTTGGGGCAGAGGCCCAGCTGGTGCCGGATGCAGTATTTGCTGCGCATGAGCTCTCCGCCGGAGGAGTATTCCAAGCGGAAGGTGCTGTGGGGGTCTTTTACGCCGCGCCGCAGGGGAAGGGCATGAACCGGAAGGGCGTCAAGTTGTGCCGCCAGCTCCCTCCGGGCCCCGTTAAGGGCCGATGCGGCCAGGAACGGAACCGGTCCCTCCACCTGCACGGCAGGCTCTGAGAAGGCGTAGTGTCCGCTTCTTTTGGCCAGCTGGCCCCGGATGGTCTGGAGCATCCTTTCCGCGTCACGGGCCTCATCGAAGGGGCCTTCCAACACCACGGAGGCCTCCCGGCCGTCCTCCGACAGGGCGGAAACAAAAAGCCGGCCATCTTTCAAGTGTACATTAAGCCGCACGTCCATTTCCCGCACCGGTTTTCCGGCCTCAATCTGCCGCTCAAAGGCGGCGCTGATATTCCGGTACAGGCGGGCGCCTTCCTTCAGGCCGGAGGGCTTCTTGCAGCGGATGGCCAGGCCCTCGCACACATCGGCCCGGAAGCCGGTGATGCCGCCGTCGGCATTCACGAAGGCAAAGCCGTCTCCGTTGGAGAGAACCAGGCCCGGGAAGGCAGGTTTCAGCACAATGCCGTCGGGCCGCAGGGCCGCCACGGTGCCCACATATTCCCCCATGGATTTGGGTGCATCCATGCAGGCCCAGTCTCCTCTTTCCCCGTCTAAAAACAGCTCTGTATAGCCCCGGTTGAAGGTTTTACGCACATCCGGGGTAAAGCCGCCCCGCACATGGCCGAAGGACGCGCGGCGGTAAAGCTCCGGGTGGCGGGAAACCAGGGCGTCCAAGGCCTCCGAATAGGCCTTCACCACGTTTCGCACATAGGATTCTCCCTTGAGCCGGCCCTCAATCTTGAAGGAGCACACCCCCGCCTGGGCCAGGTCTTCCAAGCGCTGTAACAGGTTATAATCCTTAAGGGAAAGAAGCGCTTTGTTGCGCACCAGAACCTTGCCGGAGGCGTCTTCGAGGTCATAGAGATTGCGGCAGGGCTGGGCGCAGGCCCCCCGGTTGGCACTGCGGCCGGTGAGGTGTTCGGAGAGGTAGCACTGCCCGCTGTAGCACACGCACAGGGCGCCGTGAACAAAGAATTCCAGCTCGGCGTCCACAGCCTCCCGGATGGCCCGGATTTGTTCCAGGGAGAGTTCCCGCTCCAGCACCAATCGGCCAAAGCCCAGGCTCTCCAGCCCGCGGGCCTTAAGAGGCGTACGGATAGCGCATTGGGTGGAGGCATGCATCACCAGGGAACCGCTCATGGAGAGCACCGCCGGGTCCTGCACAATCAGGGCGTCCACCCCGGCTTTCTCCAATGCCTGGACCAGCTCCTGCGCCTGAGGTATCTCCTCCTGCTCCAGAAGGGTATTCACCGTGGCGTAGATACGGGCGCCGAAGCGATGGGCATACTCGCAGAGCCGGGCAATGTCCTCCACCGGATTTCCGGCGGCCTGCCGGGCTCCAAAGGCCGGCCCTGCGATATAAACGGCATCGGCCCCGCAGTCTATGGCTGCAAGGCCGATTTCTATGTTCCTGGCTGGAGCCAGCAGTTCCAGCGTCTTCAAATTAGAGGGCTTTGAGCTGAGCCTCGGCCTGGGCGGCATACTTGGTGCCGGCCAGTTTGCCGTAATACTCCTTGGCGGTAGCCTTGTCTCCGGACTTCTGGGCGGTGGCGGCGATGGTGAAGATGATGTCGGCCGCATTCTTGGCATTGGGAGAGAGCTCCAGATACTTCTTGTAGGCGTCGATGGCCTTGGCGCTCTTGCCGCTCTTGGTGAGGGCGCTGGCCATGAGGAGGTAGGCGTTGCCGCTCTCGGCATAGCTGTTGGATTTCTCGAAGGCTTCCACGGCCTCATTGTTCTTTCCTCCCTTCAGGAAGGCCTGTCCCTGACGCAGATAGGCGGTAGAAAGCAGCTTGGGGGCATTTTCTTCTCCCAGCTCATTAGCCTTGGTGAGGGACTCGATGGCGCCGTTCATGTTGCCGCTCTGCATGAGGGCCTGGCCCAGCAGCAGGTTGGCCTGTCCGTCTTCGGGGGTGAGGGCAACCAGCTCCTTGAAGGTGGCGGCAGCACCGGCTGCATCCTTGGCCTTGAGCTGGGTGGCACCTTTACGCATGTATACGTTGGGGATGAGGGTGGCAATCTCCTGGGCTGCTTCGGCCTCTTCATATTCGGCTGCGGTGGTCTTGGCCTCTGCGAGGGTGGCCAGGGCATCATCGTATGCGTCTTCGTTAATCTGATCCTTGGCAATGGACACAAGGGCGCCTACGATGGCACTCTTACATTTGGCCACAAATTCGGGAGCCTCTTCTTCCGTGCAGGCCTGGGCCTGCTCAAGGGCGGAACGGAACTGGGCCAGGGCCTCGGTCTTGTTGGTTTCCATAGCCTGGGCGCCTGCATTGAAAGCGTCAACAGCTGCGTTGAAATCTTGTGCACCGGCTACTGCGGCGCTCAGCCCCAGGGCTGCGAGAACAACAAAAAATCTTTTCATCTTCTTCTTTATTAAGCTAAGTTAGACATACGTTTAGCACGCGAATTGCAAAATTAGCAAAATAGTTTGTAATTTTGTACGAAAATCTTGTAAAAATGATTCCATCCAAGTTTCGCCATATCATCCTTCCCATTTGGGCTCTTGTTGTATTTTCAACAACTGTGCCAGCCCAGACGCTTCCGTCCCTTCCGGCGGACAGCCGCATCAAGAAAGGCAACCTTCCCTGCGGAGTGGCCTATTACACCGTAACCAACCCTTCGGACAAGGGATATGCCGACATCGCCGTCATCCAGCGGGACCAGCCCAGCTCCGCCGCGCCCCTGGACCAGTTCAGCACGTCCTTTCTTTCCCGCATGGGCGTGGCGCCCGGGCCGGAGGGCTATATCTGCGACGTGGACGGCTCCACCGTCTATCACTTCCGCGACATCCCCTTCTACAAGAGCGACGTGCTGGACTCCATGCTCCTGTACTCTTTCGTGCAGGTGGCCCTTTCCAAGGCCCAGCAGGCCGTGGTGGTGAGCGGAGACATAGACCCCGTGGAAATCAAGAAGAAGATGGACATCTTCTCCATGATGGTGCCCAAGATGCTGGTGAAAGAGGCCCATCGGCCGGACTATGTATGGGAATCCTCTCCCGCTCCCTGGGTAGAGGCCTATCCCTCCGATTCTCCCGTGGCCCGCGTGTCGGTCACTTATTCGGGCGCCCGCGTCCCCTTTGAGTACATGAATACGGCCCAGGCTATTGTGTCAGACCTGTTTGGAGATGAGCTGCAGCTTATCCTGCGGCATCGCCTGGAACGCAATCTGCAGGATGCCGGCATCCCGCACGGGCTCATAGACATCCATTCCCTCCGAAGCGACGACTATGGCTCCGACGAGCAGTACACCGTGGCCGTCACGGTAGCCAAAGAGAATACGGACGCGGCCATGTGTGTGCTTTCCACCACGCTGGCAGAGGTGGACAGCCGCGGGGTCACGCCCCGGGAGTTCACGGATGCCAAGAAGGTGCTCACGCCTCTTGTACGGCACCGCGCCACGGACATTCCTTCCCGCGAAAATGACATCCGGCGCTGCGCCGCCAACTTCCTGTATGGTGCCAACTTGGCTCCTTATTCGGAGACCATGCGTTATTTCTCCCGCAAAACTCTGGCCGACACTACGGAAACGCGGTTTTTCAACAATTTTGCTGATGCCCTCCTGAACCAGCTGGAGAACCTCAAGCTGGAATTCACCGGTGCTCCGGACTCCCTGGACAAGGACCAGGAGCTGTTCAACTACAACCTGGCCTACCTCTTCGGCTCGGTGGTTCCTACGGAAAAAGACCACAGCTGGAAAAGCGCAGACACCCTGTCCCTTGAGGTAAGCTGCCCCAAGGTCCGGATCAAGACAGAGAAAAAAGAGGCCGTCACGGGCGGAACCCTCTGGACCTTCACCAACGGCATGCGGGTCATCTTCAAACCCGTTCCCGGCAGCGGCGTCTTCCACTACGGCCTGCAGCTGGGCGGCGGCCTGGCCCAGATTCCGGACCTGAAAGAAGGGGAGGGCGGCTATATAGGAGACATGCTTGGCCTGTATGATGTGGCCGATATTCCCGCCGCCGAATTCAGGGACCTGCTGGCCTCCGGCGGCGTAAGCGTGGAAACGGAGCTTTCCGTCAACAGCTTTTCGCTCAAGGGGGAGGCACCTTCCGGCCAGCTCCAGTTTTTCCTGAAAGCCCTCCTGGCCATGGCCAACCGGCGCAAGGTGAATCCTTCCCAGTATCAGCTCTATAGCCAGAACCAGGCCCTGGCGCAGCCCTCCGTGCAGGACCTGCTGTATCAGAAACTGGTTCCGGGTTTTGTCTATACCGCCAACAAGCTCCCCGGAAAACTTACCCTGGATACCCAGAAGAAGGCGGAGAAGTACTTTGAAGGGCGTTTTTCCCGGATGCAGGACGGCATCCTCATCCTCTCCGGAGATTTGAAGGAAGAGGAAGTAAAGCGCCTTCTGCTCCGTTATCTGGGCGGCTTCCGTACAGACAAGAGTTCGTTGCCCCGGCGTGCAGTACCCCTGCGCACCCTCAGCGGCACTACGCAGCAGACGCTGGAAGGTTATCCCTCGGGAATCTACTTCCTCCTGGATGCGGAATATGCCGTTACCTCAGACCACTATTATACCTCCTTCGTGGCTCTTGAGGCCCTGCGGCGGTCACTAATCCGCCACCTGGCGCCTTACGGGTATTCGATTGAGCTGCAGGGGAACAACTTCACCCAGCCCCAGGAGCGTTTCCAGATTGAGATTGCGCTGCGGCCCATCCCTTCGGACAACCTTCCCGGCGATGTCCGCACCCAGGACCCCGAGCGGGCCCTTTCCGCCGTCCAGGCCGCCCTCGCTTCCTGCGCCTCGGAGCCCCTGAGCGGAGCCGATATCAGCGGCTGGAAGGCCCGCACCCTCTCCCAGGTAAAGCGGGAGCTGGATTCCCCTTCCGGCTTCGTGACCACCCTCCTCACCCGCTACACCAGCAACAAAGACATTTACAGCCGTTATGCAGAGAGCATATCGGCCATTAACGAAGCCCAGGTAAAAGAGTACCTGAGCACCCTCACTTCCGGAGGGAAAATCATTCTGCTGGTGCCATGAGCCGGAAAGATTTTGGAACCATCGTTGAAATTGGGGATGTCCTGGTCTCGGAGGAGGTAATCCTGGAGTATTTTGCCTGTGATTATGAGCTCTGCAAGGGTAAATGCTGCATTATCGGTGACAGCGGGGCGCCCCTGAAGGAAGAGGAGCTGGACCCCATAGAAGCCAATTACGACTCCTTCAAAGGCCTCATGCGGGAGGAGGGCCGGGCCGCCGTGGAGGCCAAGGGCTTTTTCGAGATAGACCGCGACGGAGACCTGGTGACGCCCCTGGTGCCGGGCAGTGAAGAATGTGCCTACTGCCATTTTGAGAACGGAAGCTGCTTCTGCTCCATCGAGCGCCAGTTCTGCAAGGGACTGTCTTCCTTCAAAAAGCCCATCTCCTGCTCCCTCTATCCCATCCGGGTGGTGGATTTGGGCGGGGGCCGATGCGGGCTCAACCTCCACCGCTGGAACATCTGCGAAGACGCCTTCCGGAAAGGGCGCCGCGAAGGAATCCGGGTGTACCAGTTCCTTCGCGGACCGCTTACAGATGCCTTCGGGCAGGATTTTTATTCAGCCTTGGAGGCGGCTGCCAAGATGCTCATGGCGGCTTCGTAATCGTTTTCGTTCACTTTTACTTCAATGGGGCGTGCATAGCCCAGAGAAGGGTAGGAGGAGTCGGCTCCGAAGACGCCGGCCGGAATGCCGTTGTCTCCCAGAAGGGCCACGGTCATATCGGCCTGAACCTTTTCCGTAAATGTGGCTACGGTTTTGAATCCTTGGGTATCAGTTTTCATGGCTATTGAGTTTTCTGTCCAGGGACATAACCACGCGGACGAGGTCTCGGACAAGACCTTCTGCCTGGAAACCTCCCAGGACGGGGTTGATGGTGATGCTGTCTTCCCACAGGCGGGCGGCGCGGTTAAGCGTGCTGCCCAGATGGTATTTGCGGCCGCCTTCCGGCGTTTCCCCGGCCTTCACATACCCTCTTTGCGCCATGGCGCCGTCTATGGCGGGCCAAAGCTCCGCCGGGTCTCCTTTGGCGTTAATCTGCCTTGTGGCATAGCCGAAGCGGGGATACAGCAGGCTCATGGCGGCAAAGGCGGCCAGGATGAGTTCCACCGACTTCCAGCCGTTGCGGAAGGCTGTGCCGATATCCTTCGAGGCCAGGCCGCTGAGCATGAGAACGGCCATGATTACGGCAAAGATGAGCGTGATCTGGATAAAATATTTGAAGGCTCTTCTGAGGTAGGTCATATTAGTTCTCTGATAATTTGGTCCGACACGAAGAAATGGTCTTCCGGGATGCGGTAGCGCCGCCCCGTTTTCTGAAGGGCGCCCTGGCTCATGAGGCGGTCAATGTCTTCTTTGAGGCAGTTGGCTTCTATGAATTCGGCATCGGCCCCGCGGGCAGTCCTAAGGGCCAGCATAAGGGTTTCCACCTTCTCGTCTTCCACGCTCAGCTCTTCGTGGGTGAGCTTGTAGCCCGTGAGTTCCTGCGAGTTCCAGCTCCGGCCTTTCCCGCTGAAGGAGTGGGCCGACGGACCCAGCCCCACATACGGTCTCCGTGCCCAGTAGCCGCCGTTGTGAACGGCCTGAAAGCCCGGACGGGCGAAGTTGGAGATTTCATAGTGCTCGTACCCGGCCCGGGCCAGGCGCTCGCAGAGAATCCGGTACTGACGGGCGCACACCTCGTCCGGGGCTTCCTCATATTCTCCGGCTTCCAGCCTCTCAGCCAGCACATTGTCTCCTTCCACTGTTAGCTGATAGCAGGAGATGTGCTCCGGACCCAGTTCCAGCACCTGTCTGATGGTGTTTTCCCAGACGGCGTCCGAGAGATTGCTGAGGCCGAAGATAAGGTCTACGCTGATGTTCTCGAAGCCGGCTTCCCGGGCCAAGCGGAAGGCTTTGACAGCACCCTCCGCGTTGTGGCGGCGGTTCATCCAGTGAAGAAGATCGTCGTCAAGGGACTGCATGCCGATGCTGATGCGGTTCACGCCCAGCGTCCGGAGGCTCTCCACATAGGGCAGGCCCTTTTCCACCAAATCTTCCGGGTTCACCTCCAGGGTGAATTCCTCGTACGGGCCGCCATGCCCCACTTCCTCCAAAGTGAGGAGGATGCGGGTAAGACTGCTTAGCGGCAGCACCGAAGGGGTGCCGCCGCCAAAGTACAGCGTTTTCAAACTGTCGTCCATTTCTGCGCTGCGCTCCCGGATTTCCCGGCAGATTTCGCGGGTATATGCCTCAACGGCGCCGTCTGCGGCTATCTCGGAATAGAAGTCACAGTAAATGCAAAAGCTTTTGCAGAAAGGGACGTGAATGTAAATCATATTAACGGAGCAGGCATTCTGCGCGGCCCAGGAGGCTCTTGTCCGAGTACACCTCCAGGGTGTAAATACCCTTCACGAACTCTCCGGTGTCGTTGATGTAGATGGACATGTCCACTTCCTGGCCTTCGTAGTCCACTTCACGGGAGGCGGTGGCCTGCAGGGTGAGACCGTTCACCGTGAACTCCACGGATTCGCCGTTCAGCAGAAGGATGCCATCCGGATCTTTCACACGGGCATAGATGCGTACGGGACCCTTGTCTGCGATGTTGTTCTCCAGCAGGGTGAGGTTGGCCACCATGTAACGCACACGGCTGTGGCGGTCTCCCACCTTGTCGTTGTTGTAGTGGGCGTTGAGGGAGATGGCGCGGGCCTTGAGCACCTTGCCGGCGTTCACCTGCTCGGAGAGGTTCTCCACCTGCTGTGTGAGTTCCTCGCTCACGCGGCGGCTCTCCGCGGCTTCGCGGCGGGCGGCGGCGGCATCGGCCGTCAGTTTCTTGTTCAGGGTGTTCAGGGAATCTATCTGGACAATGTAGCCCTTCATGATGGCACGGAGGGTGCCCAGCTCTTTCTCATACTGGCGAATCTTGGCCCGGTTGGTGGCTTCCGTCTTGGAGAGTTTGTCAATGAGCATGGCCACCTGCTCACGGGAGGTGTCCAGCTGGTGGTTAATCATCTCGTAGTCTGAGCTCAGGTTGGAAAAATCGCTCTGGAGCTGGACCATCTGCTGGGCCAGGTCTGCCTTCTCCACTTCCAGTTCCTTTACCAAGGTGTTTCGCTGGTACAGGAGATAACCCAGTACCAGGGCCAGCACGCCGGCCACGATGGCCAGCACGGTCATGATGGTTCTGGGGCCTTTCTTCTCTTTTCTTTCGCGCTCTTCGCGCTCTATTCTCTCAAGGGGATCTTCAGTCATGGCAAAAAGTTTTTAATTCATGCAAATATAGTTATATTTGTCAATAAATTGACAATTTTTGCTCACGTTACCCCTCCTTTTTCCCGTTTTCCCTCCCTCGGGGAGGGAAAAGCCGCCGGCCGGAGGCCGTCGATTTAAGAACCATGGACAATCTTTATTCATACCGAATTGAGTCCTTAAGGGCTCTGATGAAAGAAAATCATTGGGATATTGTGATTCTCACCGGCAGCGACCCCCATGCCAGCGAGTACCCGGCCGCCCGCTGGAAACAGGTGGAGTGGCTGTCGGGATTCACCGGAGAAGCCGGGGATTTGGTGGTTACCCAAGACCACGCCGGCCTGTGGACGGACACCCGCTATTTCATCCAGGCGGTAAAGCAGTTGGAGGGCAGCGGAATCCAGCTTCATAAGATGCGGGTTCCGGAGCAGGTCCCTATTCCTGAGTGGATAGCCTCGCTGGGCCTGGACGAACCTTGCATTGCCATAGATGGCCTGTGCCAGACCGTGGAAGACATCCGTACGCTGCGGGAGGCTGTCCCGGATGCGGAGATTTTCCCCGTTCCGGACCTTCTGGACGCTCTGTGGGAAGACCGCCCCGCCATTCCCACTTCACCCATCATTACCCTCGGGGAAGATTTGGTTGGGGAGTCGCGGGAGTCCAAACTCTCCTGGCTTCGCAAGTGGCTGGTGATGCAGGAGGCCGATGCCATCCTCCTCCCGGCCTTGGACCAGATTGCCTGGCTCCTGAATATCCGCGGGGCCGACATCGACTATAACCCCCTGGTCATCTCCTACCTGCTGGTGAGCCTGGAAGAAGTGCAGTGGTTTGTGCGGAAAGACGCCTTCGCTTCCGTAGATCCGGACACTCAGGACACTTTTGAGGAATTGCAGGCCGACGGTATCCAGATCCGGGACTATTCGGACGTGAGTTTCTCCCTGGAGTCCTTGAAGGAAGCCGGTGTGGATATCCTCTGCCTGGATCCGGCTACATGCAGCATATCCCTTCGGCAGGCCATTGACGAAGGGGAACGGATTCCCCTTGTGCAGGAAAGACCTTCACCGGTGCCGCTTCGCAAGGCGGTGAAAAACGCCACGGAGGTGGACGGCATGCGGGAAGCCCATCTGGAAGACGGCCTGGTGATGGAACGGTTCCTTTATTGGCTGTCCCGGCATGCCGGCTCCGTGAACGAGTGGGAGGCATCGGCCTGTCTGCACTCGCTGAGGGCCGAGGTGGCCGGTTTCCGTTCAGAAAGTTTCGAGACCATATCGGCCTACGGGCCTTCGGCGGCCCTGCCGCATTATGTCACGCCTGCAGAGGGCTCTTCCCTCATCGGAGCATCCGGCCTGTATCTCTGCGACTCCGGCGGGCAGTATCTCTTTGGTACAACGGACATTACGCGCACCGTGCCGATGGGCCCCTGTACGGCCCTGGAGCGGGAAGACTATACCCTGGCCCTGCGCGGGCATATCGGCCTGGCGACGGCCGTTTTCCCCCGTGGGACGGCCGGCTGTCAGATAGATGCCTTGGCCCGGGAACCCCTCTGGCAGGCCAAGCGCAACTTCGGCCACGGGACCGGGCATGGCGTGGGCTTTTTCCTGGGTGTGCATGAAGGCCCGCAGGACATCCGGCAGAATTTCAATTCGCAGCCGCTGCTGCCCGGTATGATTGTGAGCGACGAGCCCGGCCTGTACCGCGAAGGCATGCACGGCGTCCGCCATGAGAATCTGCTGCTGGTGCGGCCCGTAGGAGACAACGAATTCGGCTCCTGGCTGGGTTTTGAGCCGCTTACCCTCTGCCACTTCGACACCTCCTGCGTAGAGGTCTCCCTTCTCACGGAAGCGGAACGCGCCTGGCTCAACCGCTACAACGAGCTCGTTTACCGCACCCTTTCTCCCCGCCTTCCGGCCGAAGTGGCCGCCTGGCTCCGCTCCCAGACCCTTCCGGTGTAAACACCTTGACAACTAATCGCTTGACTGTGAGTGTGTTATAGAACATTTCTCGTTCAAATTTTGAACGAGAAATGTTCTATAAACGTATGAGGGACAGCAAGTTAGCTGTCAAGGGTTTTTAGGCGTTCAGCTTATCGGCCGATTCCATGAACTTGGCCAGTTCCGCGTCGGTGAGCTTGTAGTCCTGCAGCTCGCCTGAGATGTACTGGTCGTAGGCGCTCATGTCCACGAATCCGTGGCCGGAGAGGTTGAAGAGGATGGTCTTCTGCTCGCCGGTTTCCTTGCACCTCTGGGCCTCCCGGATGGTGGCGGCAATGGCGTGGCAGCTTTCCGGAGCGGGGATGATGCCCTCGGTCTGGGCAAAGAGTATGCCGGCCTTGAAGGTTTCGGTCTGCTGCAGGTCGATGGCTTCCATGTAGCCGTCCTTCATGAGCTGGGACAGGATGACGCCGGCGCCGTGGTAACGCAGACCGCCGGCATGGATGGTGGCGGGTTTGAAGGTGTGGCCCAGGGTAAACATGGGAAGGAGCGGTGTCATGCCTGCCTCATCGGCAAAGTCATACTCAAATTTGCCACGGGTGAGTTTGGGGCAGCTGGCAGGCTCGGCCGCAATGAAGCGGGTCTTTTTGCCGTCCTGGATGTTGTGACGCAGGAAGGGGAAGGCAATGCCGGAGAAGTTGGAACCGCCACCGAAGCAGCCGATTACAATGTCGGGATATTCTCCCGCGAGGGCCATCTGCTTCTCCGCCTCCAGGCCGATAACGGTCTGGTGCATGCACACGTGGTTGAGCACGGAGCCCAGGGTGTACTTACAGTTGGGCGTGGTCAAGGCCAGTTCCATGGCTTCCGAGATGGCGCAACCCAGGGAGCCCTGGTCGTTGGGATTCTTGGTAAGGATGTCCTTTCCGGCACGGGTGCTCATGGACGGCGAGGGGGTGATGGCGGCACCGAAGGTCTGCATGATGGAACGGCGGTAGGGTTTCTGGTTGTAGCTCACTTTCACCATATAGACGGCGCAGTCCAGGCCGAACTTCTTGGCGGCATAGCTGAGGGCACCGCCCCACTGGCCGGCTCCGGTCTCGGTGGTAATGTTGGTGATGCCCTCCTTCTTGGCATAGTAGGCCTGTGCCAGGGCGGAATTGAGTTTGTGGCTGCCGGCCGGACTTACGCTCTCATTCTTGAAGTAGATGTGGGCGGGGGTACCCAGGGCCTCTTCCAGCTCGTATGCACGCACCAGCGGGGTGCAACGATAGGCCGCGTACTGCTCGCGTACAGGCTCCGGGATGGGAATCCACTCATCGGTCTGGTTCAATTCCTGACGGGCGCACTCTTCCACAAACACCGGGTAGAGGTCTTCGGGCTTCAGGGGCTCTCTGGTGGCGGGGTTCAGGAAGGGCAGCGGCTTGTTGGGCATCACAGCCTGGATGTTGAAGTAATGGGTGGGAATTTCGCTCTCGGGGAGGATGTACTTTTTCTGTCTCATAATGCTAAGTGTTTTATTTGTTGATAATTAATTGTCATAAAAAAACAGCACACTGTAAGTCAGCGTGCTGTTTCTGTCTAATAACCACGGCGAAGCGACTTACAGGTTTGAACTGCAAGTGCGCCACCAGTTGTTATTGTTATTGCGTTTCATTCTTCTGCAAAGATGGAGAATCGGAATGAAAAATCCAAGTAATTTTTCAAAAATTTTAGTTGAGCGCGGCAATCTGTTCCAGCAGGGGAGCCGTCCATTGGGCCGATGCCGTTACATAGTGGGCTTCCACATAGGCGTTGACGGCGGTGCACAGGAACAGCAGCACGATGCAGGTGCTCAGGATAACGCCCAGCACACGCAGGCGGGGCAACCACTTCTTGTTGTTCCAGCCGATGGTCTGGAACATGCTCCAGAATCCGTGGTTCAGGTGCAGCCAGATGGCCACGAACCATACGATGTACAGGGCCAGGACCCACTCGTGACGGAAGGTGTTCACAAGCAGGTAATAAGGGTTCTCCGCCTCTCCGCCCATGAATTCCTGCAGCTGCATCTTGGCCCAGAAGTGGGTGAGGTGGAAGCAGAGGAACCCGAGGACGACGATACCCAGCACGAACATGTTCTTGGCGCTCCAACTGTCGTTCTTGGCCTTGGAGGACACCTCATAGCGCTTGACGCCGCCACGGCGCTGGAAGTTTTGTACGCTGAGCCAGATGCCGTAGCAGATGTGGATCAGGAAGCCAAGGGCCAGGATGGGGACCATGATGTCAATCACGGGAGAGGACATGAAGTCGCAGCCCAGCTGGAACCAGCCGTCTCCGTGGGTGTAGGGGAAGTTGTCGGCCGCCACCTTGCCGAAGTTTCCGTGCATGGAATCAATGACGGAGAAGAAGTTGATGGTGCCGTGCAGGAGCAAGAAGATGATAAGGAAAGCGCCACTGACGCTTTGGATGAATTTCTTGCCGATGGAAGAGGTTAGAAAATTAGCCATTATAAATGTTTTGATATTTTTCCAAGTATGCAAATATAGGAATCTTTCTTGGATTTCTAACATGAAAAGGGTACTTTTGTGCAAAATCAATGATGAATATGTACAAACGTGTCTTACTGAAACTCTCGGGCGAAAGCCTCGGCGGCCCTGCCGGAAAGGGCTTGGATACGGTCTGGCTGGAAAAATATGCCAAGGAAATAGCGGCGGCGGCCAAGGCCGGCCTGCAGATTGCCATCGTGAACGGCGGCGGAAATATCTTCCGCGGCCTGCAGGGTGTGGGCAAGGGCTTCGACCGCGTGGACGGGGACAAGATGGGCATGCTGGCCACCGTCATCAACTCCCTGGCCCTCAAGATGTTCATCAAGGCCGAGGGCGTAGAGGCCGAGGTCTTCACCTCCACCCCCATGGAGCCGCATGCCAAGTATTACATGAGGGACGAGGCCGTGAAGGTGTTGGAACGCGGCGGCGTGGCCCTCATCGCCGGCGGAACCGGCAATCCCTTTTTCACCACGGACAGCGGCGCCGCCCTCCGCGCATTGGAGATAGGGGCCGATGCCCTCCTCAAGGGCACCCGCGTGGACGGCGTATATACGGCCGATCCGGAGAAAGACCCCTCGGCCAAAAAGTATGACGAACTGTCCTTTGACGAGGCCATCTCCAAGCACCTGAAGGTGATGGACC
>CAMOKK010000002.1 GCA_946617545.1 uncultured Bacteroidales bacterium
TTACCGCCCAGACCAAGAACGTCCTTTACAACTTCAGCGCCGAGGATATGAAGAACGTGGTCATCGCCTACGAGCCTGTCTGGGCCATCGGCACCGGCAAAACTGCCACAGCCGCCCAGGCCGAGGAAATCCACGCCTGCATCCGTAACGTCATCGAGGCCAAGTTCGGCGCCCAGGTGGCCGACGACATGACCATCCTCTACGGCGGTTCCTGCAAGCCCTCCAACGCCAAGGAACTCTTCGCCGAGAAGGACATCGACGGCGGCCTGATTGGCGGCGCCGCCCTCAAGGCCGACGACTTCCTGGCCATCGCCACTTCCTTCTGATAAGAAGTTGCCACTACAAAAAAGACCGGAATCACAATCCGGTCTTTTTTTGTGCTACAGGTAGTCCTCGAAGTACTGCGTCACTTTGTCCATGAGGTGGATGCGATTGCGGCCGAAGACGTTGTGTTCCGCCGTGGGGTAGGGGAAGTAGTCCACGGGGATTTCCAGGTCTATGCAGCGCTGGATGAAGCTGAGGCTGTGCTGCCACACCACGGTGTTGTCCATGGCGCCCTGGCAGATGAGGAGCTTGCCCTTCAAATTCCCGGCTTTTCCCATAAGGGAGGTGGCTTCAAAGCCTTCCGGGTTGGTCTGGGGAGTGTCCATGTAACGCTCTCCGTACATGATTTCGTACCACTTCCAGTCAATCACCGGGCCGCCGGCCACGCCCACCTTGAAAACGTCGGGGTAGGTGGTCATAAGGCTGATGGTCATGAAGCCGCCGTAGCTCCAGCCGTGTACGCCAATCCGGGAGGAATCCACGTACGGCAGGCTCCGGAGCCGGTCAATGCCCACCATCTGGTCTTCCATCTCGGCCTGTCCGCAACGGCGGTTGATGGCCTTCTCGAAGGCGGCGCCGCGGTTCTGCGTGCCCCGGTTGTCCTGGACATAGACCAGGTAGCCCTTCTGGGCCATGAGCATCTCCCACATGCGGATGTTGCCCAACCAGGAATCCTGCACCAGCTGGCTGTGGGGGCCGCCGTACACATACAGGATAACGGGATACTTCTTGGCAGGGTCAAAGTCCTTGGGATAGACGAGCCGATAATAATTCTCAAACCGGCCGTCGGCGGAAGGGACGGTGCCCAGTTCCACCTTGCAGGAGGCGTAACCGCCCAGCGGGTCTTCTCCCACATAGAGCTCCTCGTTCACCTTCCCGTCCGTGGAGCGGCGGAAGGCCACGGTAGGGGTTGATGTATTGGACCAGATATCCAGCAGCCATTTGCAGTCCGGCGTAAGCTGCACATGGTGCCAGCCCCGGCCGGAAGTGAGCTGCACCGGCTTGGAGAACTTGGCCTTTTGGACCGCCTTCCTCAGGGGCAGCTGCAGCCTCATCTTGTAAAGGTGGTTCTGCACCGGCGAATTTTCGGCCGAGGTATAAAAGACCTCGGTCCCGTCATTGTCCAGGTATTCGATATCGGCCGATGCGGTGGGAAGGCGGCGGATGGTGCCCAGCGTATCCACCAGGTACAGGCTGCGGAAGCCGTCCCGGTTGTCTGTGCGGTAGAGGAAGACGTCCGTGCGGCCCTTGATGAAGTGCAGCGGGTCCAGCGGCTCCACCCAAGCCTCGTTGTCTTCCGTGAGGAGGGTGCGCACATAGTTGCCGTCGCAGGCCCTGTACTGGTTCAGCTTCAGGTGATGCTGGCTGCGGTCCAGAACCTGGGCATAGACGTACTTGGAATCCGGGCTCCAGGAGATGTTGGTGATATAGCGCTCCGTGCTGAAGTCATTTACCTGGAGGTAGGCGGTGCGGCCCGTGGCAAAGTGATAGACGCCCACGGCCACCTCCTCGGAGTCCATCCCGTTCATGGGGTATTTGATTTGCCTCAGTTCTCCGGTGCGGGTGAGGATGTCCAAAAGCGGGAACCAGCTCACCTTGTTCTGGTCTTTCCGGTAAAAGGCCACGGCGCTGCTGTCCGGGCTCATGTACCAGCCGTCGTTAATGCCGAACTCGTTCCGGCTCACCGTTTCTCCGTAAACCAGGTTGGGGCCGTCGGAGGGCGCAATCACAAAGTTGAGGTCTTTCTCGAAGTCCTTGGCATAGAGGCTGCCTTTCTCCTGGTAGAGGGCATATCGGCCCTGGGGACGGGAGGCGGGTTTGTCGGAGACGCTGCCGTCGGCCTGCAGGAACAGGCGGGGTGCGCGGGCATAGCCCACACCCCGGTAGATGGCTTCCTCCATGGTGAGGTCCTTGCCCGGATGGGCTTCCCTTACGTCGATGACGCGGTTTTGTGCAAAAGAAAAAGTGCAGGCGAGAAGGGCGCCTGCAGTTAAAAATAGGGCTTTCATACGCTTAGAGGAAGAAATCATCCGGTGAAGGTGCAGCGGGTGTCTGGCCCGGGGCTTCCTCCGCCACAGAGTCGACGACGGCTTTTTCGTAGCCTCTCCAGGGGAGGGCCCCCTTGTACTCCTTGTAGTGGACGGTAACCCTGAGGCCGGTCATCTGGTTGAGCTTCTCGGCCACTTTTCGGTCGGCCACGGAGAATTTGAAGGTCTTGGACTGGACGGTTCCGGCAGCGTTCTTTGAGCCATAGCCGGTGAGAATCATTTCTCCCTCGTAGGTTTTGAACACATAACCTGTGTAGGTGAGGGAATTGAGCTCTCCGGTCTTGGTTCCGTCAGAGAACACCCACCAGAACTTGAAATAGAGGATGGCGGCAAGGGCTGCCACGATGATGAGGGTTACAAAGCCCCCGATTGCTGTACCGGGACGTGCCATGATTTATTTCTTTTTAATGGAGTAATTCATTTTGACCGGCTCCCAGCTCAGTTCTTTCTGGCCCACATTGATACGTACCAGATAATCGCCGGGATTCGGGTTGTTCTTTTCGCACATGGTGTCCAGCGTAAGGTAGTGGACACCGTTGAAGTTTCGCTCGTCCCAGGTATGCACATGCCCGCAGAAAGCGATGTCCACGTTCCATTTCTCGAACTGGTCCAGCAGGAAGTAGGTTTCTTCCCGGGTAAAGGTGGAGGCGAATTCGAAGAACTGGGGACGGAAGATGTTGGTATGGGAGAACACGAAAGTGTAGCGGTAGAGTGAAGTGCCGTCGGCATACTTTCCGTCCAGCACGCCCTGGTTAATCAGCTCTATCTGCTTCTGGCCCAGGGTTCCGCTGGCGCTGTCCAGGAAAATGAGGTGGTCGACGGCAAAGTCTCCGTCGTCCAGGATGTTAATCACATCAACCTCATAGAAGGACGAGTGGAAGATATTGCTCCACAGGGCCCAGCCGTTGTGGGTGATGTCGTGGTTGCCTACCACCGGGAAGAAGGGGAAGGGGATTTCCTCATAGGTGGAGCTGAGCGGGTTTTCGTCCTCGTTGGTGTTGGCCACCCATTCGTGCTCGTTTTTCTTGTGGTAATACTTTTCCACATAACGGAGTTTGGCCTCCTTCAGCAGAGAGTCCAAGGTAATGTAGTATTGGGGTTTGGTATCGGCTATGTCTCCGAGGTGGGCGTAGAAGAGGTCGTCGTTCTCAAGGCCGATGGCCAGCATCTCGTCCATGCGGCCGGGGTCTGTGGTGAGGTGGCTGTCGGCCCCTACCAGGAAGGTGTAGTCTCCTTTCACCACCAGATAGACTTTGTCGTCCATGTGGTCCTTGTAAAAGAGGTTGGACATTTCTACGCGCTCTTCCACCGCCGTTCCCGCCATCAGGATGCCCTGGGGGCTGATTTTGTCCCTGAGTTTCTGACAGGAGGCCAGGGTGCACAGACCCGCGAGGAGGATATAGAGGGAAATCTTCTTTTTCATACTACCAGACATATTTGAGTCCCACTTTCAGGGAGGTTTCGTAACGGGTTGCCAGTTGGCTGATGGAGCCGGCGGGACGGACATTGAGTTCGCTGAACAGTTTCATGTCCAGGGGAAGGGTGCAATGGAAGCGGAGACCCCAGTTGATGTTCCAGTTCTCGTAGTAGTACTGGTCGAAGTTGCGGATGAACAGGCCCAGGTTCCAGGGATGGTTCCGGGGGCGGATGTTGATGCCCAACTGGATGGTCATCACCAGCGGCTCGGTATAGCTGGAGGTGGTGAATTTCTTGTATTCTTCCTTCACGTCCAGTTTGTGGTAGCTGATGAAGCTCCAGCCCCAGCGGAGGTCGAAATAGGTGGTTTCCAGATAGGCCGACAGGTTGACCACCGGCTCGTCCACCTTCCAGCGCTGGTAGCGGGAATACATGACGCGGCCGTCTATGTACAGGTTGGTTTTCTTGAGGATGGGGATGCGGTAGGTGCCTGTGACGTCGATGGCGTAAACCTGCTTGAGAAACTGAATCTGCTGACCGGCCGATATGCTCCAGCGCGGGGTGAAGTGGTGCGTGTAGATGGCGTTTTCTCCGAAGTAGAAGCCGGTGACCACGTTGTCGCCAAAGAACAGACTTCCGTTGATTTCGTTTTTGTGAACGCCGTCAAACTTGCGCTCTCCGCTGTAGGCCTGTGCAAAGGCCGCCGACGTGCCGGCAAACAGGAGGGCTGCAGCCATGAAAGCTTTTTGCAAGATTTTCATTCTTGGGTTCGTTTTGTTGATAAATCTCACAAATTTAAGGATTTTATCCTTATCGTGCAAGATTTCAGTCTTGGAAAAGGCTGGCGAAGTCCCGGGCCGACAGGCCGTCGAAATAGGCCCCGACATCCACGGACCGGAGCTCTTCCGGACGGAGCCCCGGCAGTTTTCCGGCCAGTTCATCGGCCGGCCGGTTGCCTATGAAGTCTCCGAGGAAAGAGACCTCCGACAGCACGCCGCGTTTGAGGCTGTAATGGACTTCTATGGTGCCGCAGGCGAATTTCTGCCGCTTGCAGTGGGTGCTCCCGGGGGCATGGCCGTAAATCCATTCCCATCGGCCGAATTTATCCCTGCGGAGGCGTTCAATCTCCGCATCGGCGCCCTCAGGAAGGGGACAGGGGCCGTCTCCGGCCGACAGCCGGGCATGCAGGGCTTCCCGAAAGGCTTCCAAGGAAGCGTATTGGGGCAGATAGTCTTTCAGATTGGCCACGCGGCTTCTGACGGAGGCGATTCCGGCGGCATCTACTTTGCTGCCGGGCACTTTGAGGGCCTGAGTGAGCGTGTCTATGTCCACCTCCCACATAAGGGTGCCGTGAATCATCATGCGGCCGCGGCTCAGCCTTTTGGCATAGCCGGAGCATTTGCGCCCCTGAACCAGAATGTCGTTTCGGCCGCTCCTCTCTGCGGGAACGCCCAGGGCGCGAAGGGCCATCGGCACCCGTTCAAAGGCGTTTTCCATGGCCCGGATGCTGCCCACGATGCTGTAGTTGAGGTTGCCCCAGTCGTGATAGACCGCGCCGCCGCCCGTCACCCGCCGGGCCAGTACAATGCCCTTTTCCTCCAGGAAGGGCAGGTTCACCTCTGCATACGGGCTTTGGTTAAGGCCGATAATCACCGAAGGCGCATTCTGCCAGAGATAGAAAACGGGCTCCGGCAGGGTGAGCGCCTCCAGCGCAAATTCGTCGAAGGCCATGTTCCGGTGCGGGTCCGTCGAGGTATTCAGAAGGTATTTCATTCCGAGAGTTCCAGCCAGCGCATTTCTGCGGCGTCCAGTTCTTCCTGCAGCGCTCCATACCGGGCCGATGCCGCCTGAAGCTCCTCCATGCTCAGCTGCCCGCCGGAGAGCTTCTGTTCCAAATCGGCTTTTTCCGCTTCCAGGCGGGGAAGCGCCTGTTCAAGAGCCTTGAGCTCCTGCTGTTCCTTGTAAGAGAGTTTCTTAGGGCCGGTTGTCTTTACTTTCACCTGCGTCTGAGCCGGTTTTTCCTCCTTTTTCCGGGAGGCCTCGTAGTCTTTGATGAAAGTCCTGTACTCCGTGTAATTGCCCACGAAATCCTTCACCACGCCGTCTCCGCAGAAGACAAAGAGGTGGTCTGCCAGGCGGTCCAGGAAATGGCGGTCGTGGGAGACGATGACAAGGGACCCCTTGTATTCCATCAGATACTCTTCCAGGATTTCCAGCGTGACGATATCCAGGTCGTTGGTGGGCTCGTCCAGGATGAGGAAATTGGGCTGCTGCAACAGGATGGTCAGAAGGTAAAGGCGCCGTCTTTCCCCGCCGGAGAGGCGCTCCACGGGGTTACCCAGCATGTCGTGCGTAAAGAGGAAACGGCTTAGCAGGTGGGTGTCGTTTACGGTTTCCAGCACCGTCTGGCCGGGCTTGAACTGCATTCCGCTCTGATGGTAGTAGCCAATCTTGAGGGATTCTCCCAGCTCAATCACGCCCTCCAGCGTACCGCCCAGCTCGGGCTTCCAGCCTCCGGTAATCAGGTTGAGGAAGGTGGTTTTCCCGGCGGCGTTGCGCCCCACGATGCCGATGCGCTCATAACGCTGGAAATTGTAGCTGAAGTGCCTCAGGTAGCATTTGTCTTCCCACCAGAAACTCACGTCGCGGCAGTTGATGACCTTGTTTCCAAGGTAGGTGCCCTTGATCTGCGTCTCGCTCAGGTCCACCTTCTTTTCCACATAGCTGTCATCGGCCCTTTCCTTGATGTCCCAGAAGGCCTGCTTGCGGTATTTGGCCTTGCCGGTGCGGGCGCAGGGGCTGGCATGCATCCATTCCAGTTCCCGCCGGTAGAGGTTCCGCACCCGCTCAGTCTCGGCGTTGTAATTCTCTATTCTTTCCTGGCGTTTTTCCAGGAAGTTCATGTAGTCTCCGCGGTAGATGTAGATGTTTCCGCGGTCCATTTCCATCACGGTGTTGCATACCCGGTCCAGGAAATAGCGGTCATGCGTTACCATGAAAAGGGTGCAGCGGCTGTGCTTCAGGTGGCTTTCCAGAAACTCGATGGCATCTATGTCCAAGTGGTTGGTGGGCTCGTCCATGATGTAGAAATCGGCCTCGGAGGCCAGCATCTGGGTGAGGGCCACCCGCTTCACCTCTCCGCCGGACAGGTCCTTCATGGGCTTCTGGGGGTCTGTCAGGCCGAACTGCGTAAGAAGCTGCGTCACGCGCAGTTCGTACTTCCACAGATGGTCCGGGTCAAGCCCTTCCGTCCAGGGGGCCGATGCGTCCATGATTTGCCGGAAGATGGATTTCTGGGGGGCGTAGGCGTATTCCTGCTCCAGGAAGGCGATGCGGATGTCTTTGAGGAAGAGCACCTTTCCGCCGCTGTCGGAGGTGTCTTTTCCGGCCAGGATGCGCAACAGGGAAGTCTTGCCCGTGCCGTTGGGGGCTATGAGGGCCACCTTGTCCCCTTCATTGATGTTGAAGTCAATGTGCCGGAACAGCACTTTGGGGCCGTAGCTCTTGGAGATATTCTCTATCTGAAGGTAACTGGGCATGGTTAGATGACTCCGCTTCCCAGCATTTCCGTTCCGTCGTACCAGACGGCGAACTGTCCGGGGGATATGCCCCGCTGGGGGCCGTCAAACAGAATATAAAGGCCGCTATGGCGCATAAGGAGCGTGGCGCTCTGAAGGGGCTGGCGGTAGCGGATGCGCACCCGGTAACGGCGCATCTCCCCGCAGGCCATGGCCAGGTCCGGCCTTATCCAGTGAATCTCCTGAGGGGCCACCCGGAGGCAGAAACGGCTCAGGCCCTTGTGGTTATGGCCTTCCCCTACATAGACGCGGTTGGCCGCCATGTCGGTTGCAATTACGAAAACGGGCTCCGCATGGCCTCCGATTCCCAGGCCTTTGCGCTGGCCGATGGTATAGAACTGGGCTCCCTCGTGCCGGCCCGCGATGCGGCCGCAGGGGTTCTCCTTGTAACGGGTTTTCCTGATATGTTTCTTGCCGCTGCGATAGGTCTCCGTCTCAAACTCCAGCGAGTAGGTGAGGGGAGTGGAAAGTTTTTGAAGCTCTTCCTCCGTGAGAGTGGCCACCCGGGCCTCCTCGAAAGGGCTCACGCCCAGGGGTTTTCCGTCGGAGGTGAGAATCTTCTCTTCCGGTGCGTAATGGACCGTGCGGTCCAGCACTTCCCCTTCTTTGAGCAGGCGGCCGAGGGTCTCCTGCTGCCAGGTGTACAGCGGGTCCGTGGCGTAATAAGGGTCCAGGACTTCCACCACATCGCCTTCCACCGAGGCCAGTTTCTGTTTCAGGAAGGTGGGAAGGTCCACCTTGCCCACGAAGCAGATGCCCTGGGAGTCCTTTTTGTCGGCCGATGGCAGGTCCGCCTCCCGCGCGATGCGCCTGACTTCCGGCTTGGTAAGATGGCCGATGGGGAAGAGCGTCCTGCGCAGCTGCTCCTGGGAGAGCTGACAGAGGAAATAGCTCTGGTCCTTGTTTGGGTCGGCCCCTTCCAGAATCCTGAAAACACCGCCGGGAATCTCTTCCTTCCGGCAGTAGTGCCCCGTGGCTACGTAATCGGCCCCGTATTTAAGGGCAACCTCCAGAAAGGCGTCAAACTTGATTTCCCGGTTGCAGAGCACGTCCGGATTGGGGGTGCGGCCCTTGGCATATTCGTCGAACATGTAGTCCACCACCCGCTGGCGGTACTGCTTGGAAAGGTCTGCGAAGTAGAAAGGGATGCCAATTTTCCGGGCCACCATCTCTGCCACGAAGCGGTCTTCCTCCCATTCGCAGTCCCCGTGGAGGGTGGCGTCGGCGTCGTGCCAGTTTTGCATGAACATGGCAAAAACGTCATAGCCCTCCTGCTTGAGGAGCCAGGCGGCCACCGAGGAGTCCACTCCGCCGGAAAGCCCCACGCATACTTTGATTTTGCTCTTGTCCATGGGTGCAAAGGTACGCTTTTTTTTGCGAAATTGGCAGTTTGCACAAAAAGTGTTATCTTTACAAAGTAATTATGACACTTATGCAACTTCATGTCTCGTCGGAAACGTCCAGACTCCGGGAAGTGGTGCTGGGAATGCCTTACTCCAGCGGCCCTGTCCCCACGTTGGACCAGACTTACGACAGCAAATCCTATGAATCCGTCAAGAACGGTGTGTATCCTCAGGAAGAGGACATAGTGCGGGAAATGGCCGCTTTCGAATCCATCCTTCTCAAATACGGCGTCAAGGTTCACCGTCCCCGCCTGGTGCAGAACTGCAACCAGATTTTCTCCAGGGACGTAGGTTTCGTGATAGATGACAAAATCATCGTGTCCAATATTATCCCGGACCGCCAGGAAGAGATTGACGCCTACGAAGACATTTATCGGCAAATCCATTACAAACAGATTTATAACCTGCCCGAAGCCGTGCATGTGGAGGGCGGGGACGTGATTCTGTACAAGGATTTCATCTTCCTGGGCCAGTACGATTTCCCGGACTACCGCCAGGTGAAGACGGCCCGCACCAACCGCCTGGCCGTGGAATACCTGAAGATGATTTTCCCGCAGCGGACCATCCTGCCGCTCAACCTTCTGAAGAGCGACACGGACCCTTACGCCGGCATCCTGCACCTGGACTGCACCTTCATGCCCGTGGGGCAGGACAAGGCCATCATCTACAAGCGCGGCTTCATGAATCCCCGGGATGCAGACCATCTGATTGATATCTTCGGCCCGGAAAACGTGTTCGAGATTACCACCGAGGAGATGTATTACATGAACACCAACGTGTTTTCCATCGCTCCCGACGTGGTGGTGACGGAAGAGCATTTCACGCGCCTGAACAAGCATTTGAGGGAAAAGTGGGGGATGACGGTGGAGACGGTCCCGTACCGGGAAATCTCCAAGATGGGCGGCCTGCTGCGCTGCTCCACCCTCCCTTTAAGAAGAGATTAGGCTATGGATAAGCTGGCTGTAGTTGCCTTCGGCGGCAACGCGCTCCTCAGGAGCGGACAAAAGGGGACGTTTGAAGAGCAGCTTCACAATGTGGAGGCCACCTGCGAGAACCTGGTGCCCCTGCTGAAACAGGGCTATGGCATCATTATCGGCCACGGAAACGGGCCCCAGGTGGGGAACGGTCTCCTGCGGCACCAGGCCGGCGAGCAGGCTTTCGGGCTTCCGGCCCAGCCCATGGATTTCTGCGGGGCGGAGACGCAAGGCTCTATCGCTTACCTCATTGAAACGGGCTTGGGACGGGTTCTGGCCCGTCACGGCATTTCCCGGAAGGTGGTCTCCCTGGTCACCCGCGTGGAGGTTAAGGCCGATGACCCCATGTTCCGGAACCCCACCAAGCCGGTGGGCCCTTACTATGCGCAGAAGCCGGAGGACGGCTGTGTGTATAAGGAAGACCCCAAGGGCCGCGGCTGGCGCAAGGTGGTGGCCTCTCCCGTTCCGGTGGGCATCGAAAACGTGGACCTGGTTGGCCGCCTGGCCGCCGAGGGCTATATCGTTGTCACCGTGGGGGGCGGCGGCATCCCTGTGGTGCGGGATGGCGGTGCCCTGAAGGGCGTGGAAGCCGTCATAGACAAAGACCTGGCATCGGCCCTGTGCGCTGTGAAGACCGGGGCGCAGGAGTTCTACATTCTCACGGATGTGCCCAAAGTGTATATCAATTTCCGCCAGGCCGATGAAAAGGCCCTGGACACCCTGACGGTGGCACAGGCACGGGAATACCTCCGGGCCGGTCAGTTTGCCGAGGGCTCCATGGCCCCCAAGGTGCGGGCCGGCATCTTCTTTATCGAGAACGGAGGAAAAACTTGTATCATAACCGAAGCGGGAGAGCTCTCCAACCCCTCCTGCGGAACCAGAATCATTCAATAACACCATGGCTTACAACCTCAGAAATCGCAGTTTTCTTAAACTGCTGGACTATTCTCCCAAGGAAATTCAGTACCTGTTGGACCTGGCCCGGGACCTTAAGCGGGCCAAATATGCCGGAACGGAACAGCCCCGGCTGAAGGGCAAGAACATAGCGCTCATCTTTGAGAAAACCTCTACGCGCACCCGCTGCGCCTTCGAGGTGGCCGCCCACGACCAGGGCGCCCACGTTACCTACCTGGGTCCCACGGGCAGCCAGATTGGCATCAAGGAGAGCATGAAGGACACCGCCCGGGTATTGGGCCGCATGTATGACGGCATCGAGTACCGCGGCTTTGCCCAGGCTACGGTGGAAGAGCTGGCCCGCTATTCCGGCGTCCCTGTCTGGAACGGCCTCACCAACGAGTTCCATCCCACCCAGATACTGGCCGATTTCCTCACCATGAGCGAACATGTGGACAAGCCCCTGAATCAGGTGAGCTACGCCTACCTGGGAGACGCCCGCTTCAACATGGGCAACTCCCTGCTGGTGGGCGGCGCCAAGATGGGCATGGACGTGCGGATTGTGGCTCCCAAGGCTCTGCAGCCGGATGCCGCCCTGGTGGCCCGGTGCCGGGAAATCGCAAAGGAGACCGGCGCCCGCATCACCATCACGGACAATCCGCAGGAAGGGGTGAAGGGCTGCGATTTCCTTTACACGGACGTGTGGGTGTCCATGGGTGAACCCGCCGAGGTGTGGGAAGAGCGGATCGGCCTTTTGAAGCCTTTCCAGGTGAATGCGCAGCTGATGAAAGCCACCGGCAATCCCCGCTGCAAGTTCATGCACTGCCTTCCGGCCTACCACAACCGGGAGACCAAGGTGGGCGAGGATGTGTACCAAAAATTCGGCATGGACGGCGTGGAAGTGACGGAAGAAGTGTTCGAGAGCAGCGCCAGCATAGTTTTTGACGAAGCAGAAAACCGCATGCACACCATCAAAGCCGTGATGGTGGCAACTTTAGGAGATTGACAGAATGGCAAGTAAAGAATTGAAAATCCTCTACGAGGAATTCGCCTCGCCCTCCGAGATGACGGAGCGTGACCAGATGCTGGTGGCGGCGGCCCTGGATGCCCAGAAGGGCTCCTATTCCCCCTATTCCCAGTTCCAGGTGGGAGCCGCCCTCCTGCTGGCCGACGGTACGGTGGTCAAGGGCGCCAACCAAGAGAATGCTGCCTATCCCTCCGGCCTCTGCGCGGAGCGCACGGCCATGTTCGCGGCCAGCGCCAATTATCCGGACGTGCCCATGGTGGCCCTGGCCATAGCCGGGAGCGACCACGGCGTGTTGTGCAACAGCCCGGCTACGCCCTGCGGGGCCTGCCGCCAGGTGATGGCCCAGTACCAGAAAAAGTACAATCACAAGATTGAGGTGATTCTGGTGGGCAAAAAGAAAATCATGAAGTTCGGGAAGGTGGAGGACATCCTGCCTTTCGTCTTCAGCAGCCTGGATTAAACGAAAAAAGGGAAAGCCCCTTACATCGCACCGCTACAACCTCCTACCCTTGCTGCATTCCTGCCCTGGGGGAGTTCAGAGGGAGCTGGTCGTGTAAGACTTTCCCAAGTGCAAAGGTAGGAAAACTTTTTTATGATTGCAATATTCACCATCACTTCCGGCCTCCACGACGAAGCTTCCGTGAGCCGGCTCAGCGACGAATTCCTGAAGGGCATTTTCCCGGAGGGAGAATATGAATTCAAAGGGGCCGATTTCTCCTCTTTCGGCACTCATGACCTGGATTTGATTTATGTGCGTACCGGCGGGGCCGAGGGCATCTTCAAGAGCCTGCTGCCGGAGATGCTCTCCCGGGGAACGGAGCGCTACTACCTACTTACCTCCGGCAAGAGCAACTCACTGGCCGCCTCCTTGGAAATTCTTTCCTACCTGCGCCAGCAGGGGCTTAAGGGAGAGGTGCTGCACGGCTCTTCCGACTACCTGCGGCAGCGGGTGCAGGTGCTGGAAACGGTTTCCAAGGCCCGCAAGAAGCTTTCCGGCACACGTATCGGCGTTGTGGGCCAGCCTTCCGACTGGCTTATCGCCAGCCATGCCGACCCTATGGCCCTGGCCGACAAACTGGGGGTGAAACTGGTGGAGATTCCCATGGAGGAACTGCTCCAGGAAATTGCCAAGGCTCCCTCGAATCCCGCCCCGGAGGGAGAGAAGATGGCGGACAATGTGAAAAAGTCCTATCCCGGCGCCACCCAAATCTATCATGCCCTGCAGGTCCTGGTGGAGCGCTACGGCCTGGGGGCTTTCACCCTCCGCTGCTTCGACCTCCTCACTTCCGTGAAGAATACGGGCTGCCTGGCCTTGGCTTCCTTCAATGCCGACGGCATCCCCGCCTCCTGCGAAGGAGACGTTCCGGCTCTCCTTTCCATGATGATTTGTCAGGCGCTGACCGGTGTCACGGGCTTCCAGGCCAATCCGGCCCGCATTGATGTGGAAAACGGCCAGATGCTCTTCGCCCACTGCACCGTGCCCTTCAATATGGTGAAGGACTGGCAGTATGACACGCATTTTGAGTCCGGCATTGGCGTGGGCATCCACGGCAATCTGCCGGAAGGCCCGGTGACGGTGTTCAAGGTGTCCGGCAAGCTGGACCGCTATTTCGTGGCCGAAGGAACCCTCCTCTACAACCAGTACGAAGACCATCTGTGCCGCACGCAGGTGGTGCTTCAGCTCACACCGGAAGACGCCCGCTACTTCCTTACGGATCCCATCGGCAACCATCATATCATTCTGCCGGGGCATTACAAAGCCCTTCTGGAGGAGCTGCTGTAATGGAGCGCCTGCTTGAGGAACATGGCGTGAAACCCACGCCCAACCGCCTCCTGGTGGCCCGTGCCCTGGCCGGGAGCCATCGGCCCCTCTCGCTCAAAGAGCTGGAGGAGCGCCTGGAGACCATTGACAAGAGCAATATCTTCCGCGCGCTGACGGTTTTCCGGGACGCCCGGCTGGTGCATGTGCTGGAAGATGCCGGGGACGGTGTGCGTTACGAACTCTGCCACAGCCATCACCATGATTTGGACGATGACGTCCATGTGCATTTCTACTGCACCCGTTGCCACCGTACCTTCTGCCTGGAAAATACGCCTGTTCCGCCGGTGAAGGCACCGGAGGGGTATGAAGTGGAGACCTTAAGTTATCTGCTCAGGGGCGTGTGCCCAGAATGTGCCGGATAGCCAGCCCCGCCAGGGTGAAGCCGAAAATTCCCGTAATATGCGCGAACGTCCCGTTGGCTACGGCCTTTCCGGGACCGGGGTCCTGCTCCGCTCCCAGGTTGGGGAGCACTTCCTCGTCATAGACGCAGAGGAAGGGTTTGGCGGGAAGGGTTTTCTCCCTGCGCATTTTCTTTCGGAGGGCGGCGCCCAGCGGGCAGCCCCGGACAGAGAAGAATTCGGCTACACGCACCCTCGTGGGGTCTATTTTGCAGGCGGCACCCATGGAGGAAAAGAGCGCGGCCGGGCTGGCCGATGCTTCCAGCAGGAGGTTCATCTTGTCCGTAAGGGAGTCGATGGCGTCAATGACGACATCATAGCCGGAGAGCCCGAAATCGGCCCCTTTCTCGTAGCGCTTTTTGAGGGCGATGATTTCCGCGTCGGGATTAATCTGGAGAAGGCGCTCTTTCAGGACTTCCACCTTGGGCTGCCCCACGGTGAGGGTGGTGGCCGGGAGCTGCCGGTTCACATTGCTCACATCCACGCAGTCCATATCTACCAGGGTGAGATGGCCGATTCCGCTTCTGACGAGCGCTTCCGCACACCAGCCGCCCACTCCGCCGGTTCCGAAGAGGATGACGCGGGCGCCGCGGAGGCGATTGATGCCGTCAGCCCCGATCAGGCGCTCCGTACGGGCGAAGATTCCGTTCATAGCCAGGATTCTGCAAGGGCTTTGAGGTCTCTCCAGACATCTTCCCGGCCCAGTTCGTTCAGGATTTCATGGCGCATTCCGGGATAAAGCTTGCTGCTTACGTTCTTGTAGCCGCGGTTCCGGATAAAGCTCACCGCCTTGGCAAAGGCCGATGACGACTGGATGCAAGGGTCCTGGGACCCGGCCACAAAGTGGATGGGAAGCTCGGGATTGTTCACTTGCCAGCCGGAGGAGGCATAGGTTTTCCGGATGAGGCGCATCACCGTGCGGTAGCCGTTGAGGGTGAACTTGAAACCGCAGAGGGGGTCGTTGTTGTAGGCCTGGACATTGGCCCGGTTGGTGGAGAGCCAGGCATTGCGCATCCCTTCGGCCTGGAAGCGTTTTTCGTAGGGGCCGAACATCATCATGGCAATGGTCTTGGACCTGTAATGAGACCCTTTGAAAAGCTGCATGAGCCAGGTAAGGCCGATTCCCAGTCCGGCGAAGGGGTTGTCGGAGGGGCTTCCGCACACGATGAGGCCGTCTATCTCGGAATCATAGTCTTTGGCCAGGCTGCGGACTATCAGGGAACCCATGCTGTGGCCGAAGAGGAACAGTTTCAGGCCGGGGTATTGCCCGCGGGCCCAGCGAATCACCGCGCAGCTGTCCTGTACCAGTTTCTCGGCACCTTTTTTTCCGAAGTGTCCCAGCTCTTCCGGGCTTGGGGCGCTGGCTCCGTGCCCGCGCAGGTCGGTGATGACGCAGGCAAAGCCGTGTTCCGAGAGGTAAGTCATGAAAGGGTAGTAGCGCTCCTTGTGTTCGGCCATGCCGTGAACGAGCACCAGGATGGCCCGGGGCTGCTGGGGCGCTATGACAGTCCCGGAAAGGACTGCATCTTCTACAGGCAGGGTAAATGCGTTCATCGTTTCTCGAAAATTTCAAAACAATCCGGGAGGGGAGAGGTGCAGCGTACCATCTTGCCGGAGAAAGGATTGCGGAAAACCAGGGTTTCGGCGTGGAGGGCCAGGCGCTTCACCGGGTCTGTCTGGGCGCCGTATTTTTCGTCGCCGGCCACAGGGTGCTCCAGCGAGGCGGCGTGGACGCGGATTTGGTTCTTGCGGCCTGTCTGGAGGGAAAACTCCACCTGGGTATAGTGACGGCTGTAGGAGAGCACCCGGTAATGGGTGATGGCCAGCTGGCTGCCGGGCACCTCCTGGTCGTAGGAGACCATCTTGAGGGATTTGGGGTTCTCTGCCAGCCAGCTTTGGATGGCGCCCCTTTCCTTTTCCAGCTTCCCCTCCAGCCAGGCAACGTATTTTCTTTCGGCCACCAGGTCCTTCCATTTGCTCTGGAGGATGTCCTTGGCCCTTTCGTTCTTGGCAAAGACCAGCACGCCGGACGTCCCGCGGTCCAGACGGTGTACTATCCATATCTTGGCGGTGGAGCGGTCGGGCTCCCTGCCGGAGAGGAGGTCTTCCTTGCGCTGCATGCGGGCGTTTACCTTGATATATGCGTTCAGAAGGGCGTACAAGGTTTTTTTCTCCTTGCCGGTGGCCACGGTGAGCATGCCGGAGGGCTTGTCCACCACTATGTAGTTCTCGTCTTCGAACAGAATCTTCACCCCGGCCTTCTCCACTTCGCTGCGGGCATCGTTGCGGGTGGCCCTGGCGATGGAGATGCCTTTGGGGAGGATGGTGATGCTGTCTCCTTTCTTCAAGGGCTGGTCAAAGGCCGTCCGGCTTTCTCCGTTCACCAAAATCTGCCCCTTGGTGAGCATATTCTTCACGCCGGTCCGGGACTGCCCGGGAAGGATTTGAAAGAGGTATTCCAGCAGGAGGGCGTCCTGACTTACTTTATAATTCTTTCCGCTCATAATTCTTCTATCAGGGGGTGGAGCTCCTTCGGGAGGAGCCTCATAAAATGGTCCAGCATCCCGTGGGGGACGATGATGGTCTCCAGGGATTCGCAGTCGTCAAAGGCGTCTTCGCCAATCACTTCCAAGGATTTCCCCAGTTTCACCTGGTACAGGTTGATGCAGCCCTGGAAGGCTCCGGGGCCGATATAGCGCGTCCCCGCGGGGATGCTTATCTTCTCCAGTTGCCAGCAGTCGGCAAAGGCCGATGCGCCGATGCTCAGCAGGCTGGCCGGGAGCCGGAGGCCCAGGAGTTCCCCGCACTCGCAGAAGGCGGCCTTGCCGATGTGCGTGAGGGTTTTGGGGAGGGATATCTTCTCCAGATAGGACGAGCGGTCTTCCAGGGGAATCTCTTCCCCTATCTTTTTTCCGGCCATGTAGTCCTGGAAGGCGAAGGCCTCGTCACAGATGACCTCGCAGCCTTCCTGAACGCGAATCTCCGGAGGAAAGTTCTCTGCGTCCAGCAGGCGCTTTCCATCGGCCGAATAACTTACACAATTATCTGCGTCCCAAATATCTGTTTCAAGTTCTTCTTTCGAAGGAACTGTGGGGACGGCCAGGATTTCTTCCAAGGTCATGGTCAGAAGGTCTTTACAAAATCGATGTCCTTCTTGAGCATGATTTTGGGCTCCATGTGGGACACTTTCTGGAAAAGTTTGAACTGATAGGCGGGGGAGAGGTACACTTTGTTTTCGTTCTTGCCCTTCCTCCACCATTTGTAGAAGGCGATGGGGTCTGTGTCGTAAGGAATGCGGGCTTCCACTTCCGAGGTGAATCCGGGGAAGTCTATGAGCATCTTGAGGCCGGTAATGCGTTTGTAGTACTCATAATCGGCCCTTCTGAGTTTGGAAACCAAGGGGGCGAAAACCTCCATCTGATCCACCTGAAGGGCTTTTTCCTTCACAATCATGCGGTGGATGCGGACGGGATCCCGGTGGAGCCAGTCAGACAACTTGAGCGTCACGGGACCTTCTTCGCAGTCCAGTGTGAGCATGTCTGAAGAGAAATAAATCTTTTCTCTGTCCAGGGGAAAGTTTTCCATAAATTTTACGTTGCTTGCAAATATAGAGAAAAATTTTCTTTTTTCCTTTATTTTTTTTATATTTGAAAGTGAATTTGTGCAAAAGAACCACTAAATACTTATCACTATGGCTTACAAAATCATTGACATTCAGGGTATCGGCCCTGTGTATGCAGAAAAACTCGTTGCTATCGGCATTGAGACTGTAGATCAGCTTCTGAAGGAAGGTGCATCCCCCAAGGGCCGCAAGGCTCTGGAAGAGAAGACCGGTATTCGCGGTGACCTCATTCTCACCTGGGTAAACCACGCAGACCTCTTCCGCATCAAAGGCGTGGGCCCTCAGTTCTCCGAGCTGCTGGAAGCCGCCGGTGTAGACACCGTCAAGGAACTCCGCAACCGCAATGCCGCCAACCTGGCTGCCAAGATGTTGGAGGTGAACGAGGCCAAGCACCTGTGCAAGCGTACCCCCGTGGAGAAAGAAATCCAGAAGTACATAGACCTGGCCGCCAAGCTGGAGCCCGTTGTAACGTACTAATCTTTTGAAGAACAAATAATTGAAAGGGGCAACTCGTTTGAGTCGGCCCCTTTTTTGAAATTTGATATGAAAGGAAGGAATCCGGCTCTTGTCCAATACATAGAAACCCGCATTATTCCCCGGTATGCCTCATTTGACAAGGCGCATCGGGAAGACCACGCAAGAGCCGTGATAGACAGGGCCTTGGAGATGGGGAAAAACTATGACATTAACCCGGACATGCTCTATACGGCGGCTGCCTGTCACGATCTGGGACTGGCTGTTGACCGGAAGACGCACCATTTGGAAAGCGGACGCATGATCCGGGCCGATGCCGAGCTGCGCCGATGGTTCACGCCGCAGCAGATTGAGACCATCGCCCAGGCGGCCGAAGACCATCGCGCCTCTGCCACAGCGCCGCCTCGGAGCATCTATGGAGCCCTGGTGGCCGAAGCCGACCGCATGATAGTTCCCGAAACCATTGTCCGCAGAACCATCCAATACGGTTTGTCCCATTACCCGGACCTTGATAAGGAAAGCCATTGGCAGCGGACGCTGGAGCATTTGCACGAAAAATATGCCGAGGGTGGCTACCTGCATCTGCTAATCCCGGGCTCTCCCAACGAAGCGCCGCTGGCCAGGCTGAGGGAAATCATCCGGGACGAGGCGCACCTGCGCAATCTGTTTGAAACAATCTTTGCTCAGGAGTTTTCGCAAACTTTTGAAAAAAATGTTTAAAAGCCCTTGCAGATTCAAAAATAGTTTGTACCTTTGCAATCCCGAAAGGGAAGTTCACTGAAAACTTGGTGCGGTAGTTCAGTCGGTTTAGAATACCGGCCTGTCACGCCGGGGGTCGCGAGTTCGAGCCTCGTCCGCACCGCAAAGCCTCTTAAGTCCTGATTATCAATGGCTTAGGAGGCTTTGTTTTTGTCTTTTCGGGCCGTTTTCAGGCCCAAAACCACCCCAAAAACAGCTCCTTTGACTGTAAAAAAGTGTAAAAAACTGTTAATTTTTGTAAGAATCAGTGAGAAATCAGTGAGAATTTGCGTGACATCGAGCTCAATCTCACGGTTAAAAAGGAGCTGTTATGGCAAAACTAACGTTCTATCTGGACACCCGCAAGGCTGTCGAAGGAGGGGTTTTCCCTCTAGTGCTGAATCTGGCACACAAATGTCAAACGTCACGCATTCCCACTGGTTTGCGCTTTTCCAAGCCTGAATGGGAGGCGACCCAACTCTCGTTGGCCAATGAACCTCGTACACGCTGGACGGTAAGGGCCGAGGATGCCTATTCCACCAAGGCTCAGTATGAGGTGACCCTTTCCCGACTCGCAAAAGAAGAGGATGTTGAATCGATGGAGGCTAAGGAGATCAGAGACCGTTTAATGGAAATGGTGACCGGCCATTCAAAAGCAAAAGAAAAGGCGGAGAAGGCCAAGGCCACAAAGAACCTCTTCCTTCCCCACTACCGAAAGTTCATGGAGAGCCGTGTCGCTCCCGGTACGCGTGAGATATATAATCGCACTTTGAAAAAAATATTGGAGTATGATGAAAATGCGGAAAAGCTGACGTTCGATATGATTGACAAGGACTGGCTTATGGGGTTTGATTCCCATCTTGCATTAACGATGTGTGCAAATAGCCGTAATATTCACTTCCGTAATATCCGGGCAACGTTCAATGAGGCGATAGGCGACAAACTCACGACCAACTACCCGTTCGAGAACTATAAGCTTCCTAAGTTGGAGGAGACGAAAAAATTAGCTCTTGCATTAGATAAGATTAGAAAATTGAAAAACTATCCGTGCGAGGCTTGGCAGGAAGAATATCGGGATATGTTCATGCTTCAGTTCTATCTTATCGGCATTAATTTGGTGGATCTTCTGACGGCAAAGCCGGAGGACTTGGTAGATGGACGATTTGAGTATCGGCGTAATAAGACCCATAAACTTTATTCAATTAAGGTAGAGCCGGAGGCGATGGCTATTATAGAAAAATATCGGGGCGAGAAGTATCTCCTCTCCCCGATGGACCGATACACGAATCACAAAAATTACCTTCAGCATATGAATCGTGCTTTGAAAAAGATTGGCTTGCATTACACGACTTCGCAAAAAAAGACCGGAACTGCATTCTTCCCGAAACTTTCGTCTGCTTGGGCACGTCATACCTGGGCGACTGTTGCATCGGCCTTGGACATCCCCGTTGAACTGATTGGGCGGGCGATGGGGCATTCCTGGATAAAAAAGATTGTTACTTCAATCTATATTGACTTTGACATGCGGAAGGTGGACGATGCCAACCGGAAGGTCATTGATGCGGTCTGCGGGACACCGGCACAAAAGAAAAGAGGCCGGCCCAAGAAGGACCAGGCCTAGTTTACAATCTTGTAGTAACAGCGCCGTATGTCAGCCCCGCAGACATACGGCCTGTTTGTATTTCTGTACTTCCTGGGGATTATCCAGCCTTTTTCTATGAGTTTGTAAAGGCTGGGGCGGGATATTCCCAGGAGCTTTGCGGCAGCGGAGATGGAGTATCGGCCCGTCTCGGAGATGGGCGGTAATTCCGGAACCATGGGCATTACCTCCCGAGGGACAGGCCCGCTTTATATCCCCGGGAAGCTTGAAGCATCTCATTCAGGTCTTTGTGCTGATGATATAGTTCCGACATATCCTTCACATCCTTCCCTTCCATTAAGTTTTGTATCTGGCTCAGACACTTTTCCCCGGCTTTGTCATTGTCCAGAAAGCAACTGGCCGAGGCGTGAGCGGCTATGTAGTCGGCCGCCTGCTTGAGATTGGCCACCGAGTTAAGGATGACCGTGTCGCAGCCCGGTTTATCGGCCCCTTGCATAACGCGCCAGGACAGAAAATCAAAGAAGCCTTCAAAAACGGCGACGTTGGCCGATGTGGGCGAAGAGGATATCCGGCCCGTTGGCGTGAGCGTCGTGACGGAGGCTTTGTCGGTCCATTTCATGCCGTTGGGCGCATTGAGTGCAAAGCCTCCGGCGTTGTTGGGAAAGCCGAGCATGGTGAAATGCTGGTCCTTCTTCGGGTTGTAAACCTGAAGCTGTTTGCAGTAAATGCGGGCCAGGCGCAGCGGGATGCTGCGCACCTCCAGATAACGGGCGATGTAGTTGCTGGTTATTTCCTTTACGGAAGTAATGCGGCTTTTCTTTCCGTCGGTGTCTTCCTTCAGTTGTTTCTTGGCATCCTCGATGGCGCGGAGTTCCGGAGACAGAGAGGAAATAAAATGGACAGCCTCGGCCTTGGAGCAGCGGAGAACCATCTGCACCAGCTTGACGTTGGTGCCTCCCTCTCCGATGCCGAAGTCGTACCATAGATTCTTTTTCCTGTCGATGTGCAGCGAAGCGTCTTTCTCATCCCTCAGGGGCGAGAACCATTTATCCTTCTGCGCCCCGCGCTTCGCACCCAGGGCCTCAAGAATCTTCTCCAAAGGATAATTGTAAATTGGCTTGTCAAACATACCCTTCAAATCTTTCTTTAACTTTTTTTGGCGATTACAAAAATTCCCCTTATATTTGTCCCAGAAAATTGGACGAAGTAAGCTAATTTTTGTTTTAGTCTCTATATTTGGATAGGATTCCAAAAAATATTGACTGGCGCAAAGAAAAGCAAGTTCCAAATAAAACGCAAATTTCAACACACGGTTTTTATGGAAAACAAGGACGAAAAAGTGGCAAAATCAACGGCCGCAGAAGGCGCTGAAAAGGCGATTTCCCGCAATGTTCGGCACATTTTACCCGGAAAGAAAAAAGGAACGCGCCTGCGTCCCATCTTCGATATCCTGGTGGACGAAAACCTCTCTATCGCTGAACTGGCACGCCGTTGTGGAATGGCCAAGCAGAGCATGAGCACGCGCTTTGCCGTGGATGACTGCCGCATCTCTGAATTTGAAAAGATGGCCGAGGCCCTCGGGTATGAAGCCAAGATTGTGGTCACTCCCAAGGAACAGGCTTAGCCTCTGTTCAGTTCTTCCTGAACAAAGTTCGCCACCTCTTGACGGATGCGCCTGTAGTTCTGCTCTACCAGAAGGCGCATCTGAACCTCTGAGAGGTCAATGAGTTTGGGGACGTGTGAATTGTTTCTGGGAGGTTCACCGGCATCAATCTCACCGCAGAAGACTTTCGGATGAATCTTCTGCTTGTAAGTATCGGCCACATAGCCGCAGAAGGAGCCCTGTGAGAGGGCTTCTATCTTATCCGGAGGGAGCACATCCTTGAGCTGGTAGGAAATGGTGAGGTGCTCGGATGTGTCTCCTTGCTGCAAGGAACGGCTTTCCTTCTCCACCTTGCCGAAGGACTTGCTTAAGTTCTCGGCCGTTTCCCCCTTGACGGATCCGGCGAAGACATTTCCCACCGTGTTGAAAATGACGTTGGATTCCTTTGTGTCGTAGTCCCGCACCAGCTGGCTTTTGTCCTGGGCGCCCAGGACGACGGCGATTTTGTTGCTTCGGCCGGTGTCGATAAGATTGTCAAGGCCTTTGAGATAGATGGTAGGAAGTTCGTCGATGAGAATGCCGCTGTGCATCTTTCCGGGCACGTTCACCTGTTTGAAGAGCTGAGACATCATAAGGGCCAGCGTTGTTCCGTAGATGCTCTGACGGCGGGGGTTGTTGGCTATGCAGACAATTTTGGGCTCTTCGGGATTGTTGATGTCCAGGGAGAAATCGTCCCCCGAGAGAATCCAATAAAGGGTTTTGGAGGAAAAACGGTTCAGCGGGACACGGGCCGATGCAATCTGCCCCTGCAGCTGCTCGAAGGCTTTGTCCTTCATGGCATCCATGAAGGTGTTTCGCTTCACTTCCAGCTCATCGTAGCGCGTGAGGATGTCAAAGACATCGCGGTAGTCCTGCCCCATGAGTTCAATCAGATGCGGGAAAGTGCAGTACTTCCCTTTCTTGTAAATCTTAAGGAACCAGATTAGCAGGTCTACGTAACACCGGGCACTGAGGGTGAAGAAGTCACTGTTTTTCTCCTCTCCCCGGTTGGCGTTCTTCAGGATGAGCTCAGCTATTTCCGTGGAGTCAATCGGGTCTTCCAGATAACGCGGGTGGATGGGATTGAAGCGGTGGGAATGCAGCGGATCATCGAAGTTTACTACATACATTTTCGGCTTTACCTCGTAACAGTCGTAGTTGTCCAGCAACTCATTCAGGACTAACTCGGTAAGATCCGGCGCCTTGTAGTCGTATACACAGAGGGAATACGCTTTCTGGATCATGCCACGGATATAGGGCCCGTAGATACTTTTCGTCTTGCCGGAGCCGGGCGTCCCCAGGACCATCGTTCCCCGCTGTGGGGAGACTACATTGATATACCCCTTATGAAGATGCCCTTTGTACTGGTAGGTCATGGGAATATTGATGCTGTCCTGGTTCTCTATGAGCTTTTCGCACTGTGGAAAGGTATCCCAATAATCCGGCAGGTTTCCGTCAAAGCTCCGGTACAATCGGCCCAGAGCGATGGCCCCGAACAGATACAGCAGGTATCCGGCCAGCATGGCTATGACGAACACCACGCCTGGAGGCATCAGGCAGGAGCCGAAGAAAAGCGCCAGGCCGCTTCCTATCAGACCCGCGATAGCTTTCCAGTCCGTGTGTTTGGAATTGCCGCTTCTTACCAGCGCAAAAAGAGAGGCAAAGAGCAGGCACACCAGCCTTGGCGGAATCCGGGCGTCCATTGTACCGGACAGATAGAAGTTCCGGATAATCCGGTCTGTAAGCCAGTTGCTCAGGCCCATCGCCACCCACATGGGATAGGCGTAATAGTAGATTATAAAGATGAGTATTCCCCCTGAAAGGAGGAAGAACATCGTGTATGTAGGCTTTGTTTCTTTTTCCATATCGGTCTATCTTCTTCCCGGCCCGATGCGCTTTTTGCGCGGGCCGTATCTGTCATCCTCGTGCTTGCGGCTTTTATGGTATCCCAGCGCGTCCAGCACAGCCATGGCGGTTTCCCGAAGGACGGAGTCCTTCTCCGAAGGCGTCAGCCTTCCCTTTTCATCTTTTCCTTTTTCCCATACCTCGCTTCGAACCTTTTCCACAGCACTGACCGGAAGGCCTTTCAGGTCTCCGCTGAAGACGGTATGCTTGGCATGGTCGATATAGAAGACATTCTCCACATGACCGTCTTTCCCTTTGGAGACAATCATGGAGATGTTCTTCTTCATAAGCAGGGCGTTCACTTCACGCTTGTCTTTCCCATCCACCAGGGCCTTTGCCACAATGCGGACCATTCGCTCCTCTTCGGCCGATTTGTCAACGCTGCGGGCTTTCTCCATGTGATTGACGATAGCTTCAATGTTCGGCACCTCAAGACGTTTTTCCGGGATAGGCTCCGTGCATCTTTTTCCCGTATGCAAATCGATACCGGCATAGGTAAGGTATATTTTCCTGACACTCTTTGGCAGATCCACCGCTACCCCGAAATGGCGCATTAACTTCTGATACTGCTCTATCGAGGTGAAGTGGTATTTCATGGCCTGTTTTACGATGTCCTCAATCTGTTTTTTGACATTCCCGTCCGATTTGTTGAAGCGCTGATAGATGACGCGCGGGTCCTCCACCAGTTCTGCATCTTCGGGCAGGAAATCCGGCGGCGGATTCTTTTCCAGCCACTGATCAAAGGCCTCCATATCTTTATAGGGATCCGGGACATGCTCTGCCGGTTTTTTCTCTTTCCCGTTGCCGATGGTAAAGCCATATTTTTTCGCCAGTTTCTCCAGCAGTTTCTGGCAACGGATGTGTTCCTTGGAATCGTTGATCTTTTTCCCGTTTGCATCAACTCGTACGGAGACCACGTGATAGTGTTCCCGGTCGATGTCGTTGTGACGGAAAATGATGACAGGCTGGTCACCATAGCCCAGACCTGCCATCAATTCGCGGGTAAAAGCGACAATCTTTTCGTCCGTCATGTTATCATTCTTCCCCGGATTGACAGACATGTGGAAAGACGGTTTGGTACAGCGTTTCCGGCCGTTTTCATAACGGATTAATGTGTCCAAAGGATTATTGGGGTCGTCGATTTTGTTCATGTAGAGTATCGTTGCGACCCCGTTTTCTACCTTGAACTCATTATAGTTGAAGGAGCGGGTAACACTCTCGGCCGGCGGGCTGATTTTAACAACCATGACACATAAGGGATGATAGATTGACGCTATACCTCTCCCGGAGTCAGTTCTCCTTGGGAACGGGAGCGAGGTCCAGATTCATTACCCAGACGTCCAGATTGACAAAAGTCTTGTCATCCTTGTTGACAACCGCCACTTTCAGGGAACCCATAACCGTCACGAACCGGCCTTTTTTGAGATATTCGGCCACACCGGTTTTCTTCATCCTACAGGTATAGTACGTAGGCTTCTCTTCTTTGTCACGGCCATCGTTAACAGCCACATCGAAACGAATGAACTCGTTCCCCTCCTTGCCCGAAACAACCTCGCAGTCCTTGGCCAGGTTGCCGGAAATAATCACATTCTGCATACGCAATTCATTTAGATGTTAAACTTGAGTTATCGCTGTCTCCGGATTCCGGAGAATCAGTTTCCATTACGCGGGCATACAACTCATTCACTACTTTTACCATGTCTTCCATCATGCGTTTCATCTCCAGGGTGTCCCGGTCTATATCTCGCCGGTTTACGATGAGATTTCCTTTCTTGTCATGGAGTTTTGACAGTGTATTGAGCGCCTTGACCCGCTGATTATAGTTCACGCCGATCTGACGTAACTCTGAACGCAGCATCGTTACCTGACGTGCTAAATTCGCATCAGTCCTGCTATAATTTCTGCGTTGAATACGGGTGGAAAACAGGATGTCACGAATGTATATTGACATGGACCTGTAGCCCGACAATTCCATTTGAAGCTGTAACTTCTCAAACTCTTTTCCTGAAAATCGTATTCCAACAATACGGCTTCTAATCTCTCTCATCGCGATCTTCAATCATTAAACAATCATCCCCTCAAGCCTCGGAACAAAGGCCCACGGCAGTGCAAGACGGCCCGTCAGGGACGGTGTTCGTTTAACGAACACACATCTTGCAATTTGAGCTAAGCCCAAATTCGCCATGGAATTCCAAAGAACTGGGGGCAAATGTAAGGATTCTTTTTCAAAAGTCCAAATTGTTGGTATTCCGTCTTGATAATTTGGACGATTGGAGAAAAGTTGCTATGTTTGCAGGCAGACTGGCAGATTGGCAAACTTGTTGACTTGCTGACTTGTTGACCAGTTGATTTGTCGAGCCGTCTATTGGCAGATGGGCAGAAAGGTCTGCCGGCAGACGAGTTGATTTGCAGGACAGCAAAAATGCAGAGTTGCAGATGTGCAGAAATAGTGATTTGCAGAGGTGTCTGCAAGCAGAGATATTTACTGATGAGAAATGATGGGAGGATTACTATGGAAG
>CAMOKK010000003.1 GCA_946617545.1 uncultured Bacteroidales bacterium
ACGCTCATCCGCATCATCAACCGGATTACCATCGCATCGGCCGGCCAAATCCTCTTTCAGGGACATCCCATTACGGAGGAGGACGTCTCCCGTATCGGCTATCTGCCGGAGGAGCGCGGCCTGTACCGCAAGATGAAGGTGGGAGACCAGGCCATGTACCTGGCCCAGCTCAAGGGAATGAGCGCCCATGATGCCGCCGTAGAGCTGAAAAAGTGGTTCGTCCGCTTCGACATTGCCGACTGGTGGGGAAAGAAGGTGGAGGAACTCTCCAAGGGTATGGCCCAGAAGGTGCAGTTCATCACCACGGTGGTGCACAAGCCTTCCCTGATGATTCTGGACGAGCCCTTCTCCGGCTTCGACCCGGTGAACGTGGACCTGATTCGCAAGGAAATCCTGCGGCTCAAGGACGAGGGCGCCACCATCATCCTCTCTACGCACAACATGGAATCCGTGGAGGAACTCTGCGAGAACATCGCCCTCATCAACAAGGGCAAGCTGGTGGTCACCGGTGAAACCGACGAAATCCGCCGCCGCTACGGCCGGGACAACGTGGAACTGGAGTACACGGACGACACCCTGGACCGCAAAACCCTGGTGGTGGCCCGGGAAGAGGTGAACGCCCGCCTGCACGAGCTGTTGGAAAAAGATTTCACCATCAACTCCTTCAAGGAGCTGATTCCCCGCATGAACGACATCTTTATCAAACTGGTAACGGAGGAGGAATAAGGTATGAATTTCAAGAAATTAGGCATCATTATCCAGCGCGAGTATCTTAACAAGGTTAAGAAAAAGAGCTTCCTGCTGATTACTTTCCTGGCTCCGGTGCTGTTTGCCGGCATTGCCATCCTTCCTTCCGTCATCATGCTGGGCGCCAAGGAAGAAGCCAAGCAGGTGGGCGTCATAGACCGTTCCGGCATCGTGATGCCCTTCCTGACGGACAACGAAGTCACGCATTTCCAGGATTTGGGCCCGGATGCCTCGCCCGAGGCCATTAAGGCCGATTTCTCTGCCTCCGGTGTGGATATCCTCCTCACCATCTCCGAGCTGGACACCGTGGGACGCACCGTATCGGCCGACTGCTACTCTGAAAAGCCCCTGGGCATGGATACCGGGGAGATGATAGAGAGCCGCATCAACGATGCCGTGGAGGCCTACCGCATCGAGTCTTATGGAATCGACAATCTGGAAGAGATTATGGCGGGCGTGAAGTCCGACGTGAAACTGCGCAGCTACACCATTGATGAAAGCGGCAAGGAAAGCATCTCCGAAAGCGGCATCTACATGGCCCTGTCCATGATTCTGGGCATGGCGTTGTATATGTTCATCGCGCTGTTCTCCGGCATGGTGATGAGCTCCGTAATTGAGGAAAAGAGCTCCCGCGTGGTGGAAGTGCTCATGTCTTCCGTCAAGGCTACGGAACTGATGTTCGGCAAGATTATCGGCGTGGCCCTGGTAGCCCTCACGCAGTTCCTGCTGTGGATACTCCTGACGCTGATGCTCATCGGCGTGGCCGGAGGCATCCTGGGCAAGGACAAACTGATGGGTATGCTGGGTGACGACCCTGCCACCGAGATGGTGGGCCAGATGAACGAAGACGTGAACCTTCCCGCCGGCATGGACCTGAACGGCGCCCTGGCCGCGGCCACGGATACCACCGGTGTGGCCGCCGGAGAGCCTTCCGGCATGGAGGTGGTGATGAGCACCCTCGGCAACATCAACCTGGGGCAGATTCTCTTCGCCTTCCTCTTCTTCTTCGTGTTCGGCTATCTGCTGTATGCCTCGCTGTTTGCGGCCATCGGGTCGGCCGTGGAGAACGAGGGGGACAGCTCCCAGCTGCAGATTCCGGTCACCATTCCGCTGCTGCTGGCTTTCTTTATTGCCATTTACGCTTTCAAGGCACCGGACAGTTCGCTGGTGTTCTGGGGCTCCATGATTCCCTTCACTTCGCCCATCGTGATGCTGGCCCGCATTCCCTTCGGCGTCGCCACTTGGGAGCTGGTGCTTTCCATGGCCCTGCTGGTACTCACCTTTGTGGTGTGCGCCTGGGCATCGGCCAAGATTTACAAGGTGGGTATCCTGATGTATGGTAAGAAGAGTACCTTTAAGGATTTGTGGAAATGGCTCAGGCAAAACTAAATAATAACAAAAACCTTTGGTACCTGGGCTGGGCGCTGATTCTGGTGGGAGCCGTCTTCGCCGGGGCGCAGGCCATGCAGGACAAGGGCCCCGTGGTACGCTGGAAGCGGGTGGCCATGGACGGCCACCGGACGGGAGCCAAGCCGGTGACGGCGGAGAATCTGTCCGAATCCCTGGGCAGCTTTGACGACGAAGGTTACCTGACACCCTCCGGCGTCCGCTATGAGGAGAGCTCCTGCGTGGCGCAGGTGGCCCGGGAACTGATGGACGTGCAGCCGCAGCTGAGCCACCTCAAGCAGGTGATCGGCCATTCGGCGGGCATGTATATGAATCTCCGTACCCAGCCGGACCTGCCGCTGGGCAATCTGGTGGCCGATGCCATCCGGGATTACGGCAGCCGCTATTTCCGCGTGTCCATGGATTTTGCCCTCACCAATTATGGCGGCATCCGGACGCCCATGCCGGAAGGCCCCGTTACCCTGGACGACATTTCTTCCATGTTCCCCTTCAAGAACTACCTCTGCCATGTGAAGATGAAGGGCTCCTCCCTTCAGAAGCTGCTGGAGCAACTCTCCGGCACCAAGGCCTTCCAGGCCGTTTCCGGCTGCGAGGTAAAGGTGAAGGGCGGAAAGCTGGAAAGCGCCCTGGTGGGCGGAAAGCCCATCGAGCCGGAGCGGATATACAACGTTTGCTCCATCGACTTCCTCCTGGACGGGGGAGACAAGATTAACCTGGGCGCCCTGGCAGAGAACGTCACGCTCTCACACGTGCTTATCAGGGAGGCCATGCTGGATTATGTGCAACGGACGGAGGCCGAAGGCAAGCTAATTGAGGCCAAGGCCGACGGCCGCGTTGTCATGGAGGAGTAGTCTATGGATAAAATTTACAAGTATATTCTGATAGCGGCGGGTGTGCTCACCCTGGGCTTCTGCTTCTATGTGGGTTACAAGCAGGGCTCCCGGGAAGTTCACAAACTCACCATCCTGCATGTGAACGACACGCACAGCCACATGGAGCCTGTCCGTTTCGGAGAATACGCGGGCATGGGCGGCGCCTTGGAGCGGGCTGCCTACATAGATTCCGTCCGCAAGGCCGATGGTCCTGAAAACGTGCTTCTGCTGCATGCCGGAGACTTCTGCCAGGGCACGTCCTACTTCTCCGAGCTGGGTGGCCAGGTGGAAACCCGCATCCTGAATGCCATCGGCTATGATGTCATTACGCTGGGAAACCACGAATTCGACAACGGCATAGAGGCACTCGGGCAGGTCCTCTCCGGCGTGAACATGCCGGTGGTGTGCTGCAATTATGATTTCTCGCCCTTCGAGGCGGGGAAATACATCCGCCCTTATGCGATTGTCCAAAAGGCCGGTCTCAAGATTGGCGTGATTGGCGTACTGTGCGGCCTCAAGGAGATGGTGGCCGGAGATATTGCAGGCCGCATCCCCGCCTTTGACACCGTTCCTACCGTCCAGAAGTATGCCGATGAGCTCCGTCCCCAGTGTGACCTGGTGATAGCCCTCACGCATATCGGCTACGAGGCGCACAATCCCGGAGACCTGCTGGACAAGGACCTGGCCGCCGCCACGCGGAACATAGACATCATTGTGGGCGGTCATTCCCATACCTTCCTGGAAGAGGCCGTAAAGGTGAAGAACCTGGACGGCAAGGATGTCCCCATCGTACAGGTGGGCTGGATGGGCACTTACATGGGCGAATTCAAGGTGACACGGTAATCAGGTCCCGGATTCCGTCCAGTTTTTCCTGATCGAAGCGGTATATTTCCAGTAGCTGGTCTACGGAAGTGTACCCTTTGATTTTTTGGCGGTAGCGCACAATCTTCCCGGCAAAATAGGGGCCGATGCCCGGCAGGGCCAGCAGCTGGGCGCTGTCGGCCCGGTTGAGGTCGATAAGCGGGATGTCTATGTAGGGTTCCAGGCGGGCATAGACGGAATCGGCCACTACAAAACTTTTGGCGAAGTCTTTCTTGCGGGCGAAGCGGCCGCCCTTGAGGCGGTAGTTTTCAATCACCTGGGCCTGTTTCCGGGAGAAGCCCAGCCGCTGCAAGTCTTCCACGCTTGCGGTATTGGGGTTGAAGCGGAAGTTTTCCACCTTCCGGGGCACCGCCTTCTCCCTCACTTCCACTACGGCCTCCTGCCGCGGCGGCTCTTTCCGGACCACGCTCCGCTCTTTTGCCGTTGAAGAATCTCTTTCCGGCCCGGAAGGCACCAGTATATACACAGTATCCGGCCGGTCGCGGTTGGCTGCCAGATGCAGAACAGCCGCCCTGTGCATGAACAGGGCCGCTTCATAACCGATAATCAAAAATAGCAGGGCGATGGCGCCGGCAACGAAGCTGCTAGTCGGTTGCTGTTTCTTCTTCCCCTCCATTGAAACGCCTCTTTTTAGCGGGTTTCGCCGGATGGGCCCCGGCTACAACTAACACAATCTCACCTTTGGGTTCATGTTCCCGGAACCAGGCGGCCACTTCCTCCAGGGTGCCGCGACGGTGTTCTTCGTGAACTTTGGAGATTTCCCGGGCCACGGAGCACTGACGCTCCGGCCCGAAGGCATCGGCCATCTGTTCCAGCGTTTTTACCAGGCGGTAGGGGGATTCGTAGAAAACCAGGGTGCGGGTTTCTTGGCTGAGGGCTTTGAGCAGGGTCTGACGCCCTTTTTTCTGCGGAAGAAAACCTTCGAAGGCAAACTTGTCGCAGGGGAGGCCGCTGGAAACCAGGGCCGGGATGCAGGCGGTGGCTCCGGGAAGGGTCTGCACCTCGATTCCCTCCTGGGCACAGGTGCGGGCCAGCAGGAAGCCCGGGTCCGAGATGCCGGGGGTGCCGGCGTCCGAGATGAGCGCCACGTTGAGGCCGGCGAGGATGCGTTCCTTCACCAGCCGGACCGTCTGGTGCTCGTTGAATTTATGATGGCTCTGAAGGGGCCGATGGATGTCGTAGTGCTTCAGGAGTACGGAACTGGTTCGGGTGTCCTCGGCCAGGATGAGGTCTGCCTCCCGGAGCACCTGGACGGCCCGGAAGGTCATGTCTGACAGATTGCCCACGGGGGTGGGGACGATATAAAGGATACCCGCCACTATCCCAGTTTCTTACGGACGCACATCATGAAGTGATAGACCACGTCGCTTTTGAGGTTCCAGGCGGGGAAATGCTCCCGGATATAGCTCACGGCCTGGTCCAGGGTGGACATGCCGTTGAGCTCCGCGATGGTTTTGTCATACAGGGCGAAGTCCTCCTTGAAAAGGGTGCCGATAAACAGGGCCCGGTCCAGCAGGCTGATGCCGCTGCGGATGTTCTTCACCTGCAGGCCCGGCTTGTCCTTCCTCCAGGGCAGGCCGATGGTGTCGTCCGCCACAGGCTCCGCCTGGGCCACGGGCTCCGGTTCGGGAACAGGCTCCGGTTCGGGAAGGGGCTCCGGTTCCGGCATGGGTACGGGCTCCACGTCATCTATGCCGATGGCGATATCCGTGAAATCCACCTCGGCCGCTTCCTCTGTGGGGAAGGCCTCCAGGGCGGAAATCTTTTCTTCCAGGGCGCTGATGCGCTCTTTGAGGGCGGCTACTTCTTCCCGGAATTCTTGCAGCAATTCGGTTTGACTTTTCTCCATAAATGACTAAATTTGTAGTCAACAACAAATATACGGAAATGTTTTTGGAAAATTCAAAAAAATCGGGCTGCATTGAAGTAATTTGCGGTTCCATGTTCTCGGGAAAGACGGAAGAACTCATCAGAAGGCTCAAAAGAGCCCAGTTCGCCAAGCAGAAAATAGCCACTTTCAAACCCACGGTAGACAAGCGCTATTCAGACCTGGACGTCGTTTCCCACGATTCCCACAGCATTTCCTGTACGCCCATCAAGTCGCCCTCCCGCATGTTGCAGATAGACCCCGATGTGCAGGTGGTGGGCATTGACGAGGCCCAGTTCTTCGATGACAGCATCGTTGAGGTTTGCCAGACCCTGGCAAACCGGGGCATCCGCGTCATCATCGCCGGCCTGGACACGGACTACCTGGGCAAGCCCTTCGGCCCCATGCCCGGCCTCATGGCCATTGCCGAGGACGTACAGAAGGTCCATGCCATCTGCGTGAACTGCGGCGCCCTGGCCAACCACTCCCACCGGCTGTCGGCCTCCAAAAAGCTGGTGGTGCTGGGAGAGAAAGACACTTACGAGCCCCTGTGCCGGGAGTGTTACCAAAAAGCGCTGTCCGAAGACAACGCTTAATCCGAACGTATTTCCCTGACTTTTAGTCCTGGACGTTGGAGAGGGCCTCGCGAATCTTGGCCTCAATCTCCTGCGCCAGTTCTTCGTTGTCCTGGAGGAGTTTCTTGACGGCCTCGCGTCCCTGGGCCAGTTTGGTCTCGTTGTAGGAGAACCAGGAGCCGGCCTTCTGGATGATGTTCATCTCCACGCCCAGGTCCACGATTTCTCCGCTGCGGGAAATGCCTTCTCCGAAGACAATGTCGAATTCGGCCTTCTTGAAAGGCGGGGCCATCTTGTTTTTGACCACCTTCACCTTCACGTGGTTGCCCAGGGCTTCCTCGCCGTCCTTGATTTGGGTGGTGCGGCGGATATCCAGGCGCACGGAGGCGTAAAACTTGAGGGCGTTGCCGCCGGTGGTGGTTTCCGGATTGCCGAACATGATGCCTATCTTCTCTCGCAGCTGGTTGATGAAGATGCAGCAGGTATTGGTTTTGGAGATATTGGCCGTGAGTTTGCGGAGGGCCTGGGACATCAGGCGGGCCTGCAGGCCCACTTTGTTGTCTCCCATTTCCCCTTCAATCTCTGCGCGGGGGGTGAGGGCGGCCACGGAGTCAATCACCACAATGTCCACGGCGCCGCTGCGGATGAGGTTGTCGGCAATTTCGAGGGCCTGTTCTCCGTTGTCCGGCTGGGAAATCAGGAGGGTGTCCAAATCTACTCCCAGGGCCTTGGCATAACTGCGGTCGAAGGCATGTTCCGCGTCTATGATGGCGGCGATGCCCCCGGTTTTCTGGGCCTGGGCTATAGCGTGGATGGCCAGGGTGGTTTTACCGGAGCTCTCCGGTCCGTAGATTTCTATGATTCTTCCCTTGGGATAGCCGCCGATGCCCAGGGCGTGGTCCAGGGCGATGGAACCGCTGGGGATAACCTGGGCGGCGTCCCATTCCGGCTGGTCTCCCAGTTTCATGATGGTACCCTTGCCGTAGTCTTTCTCAATCTTGTCAATGGTGGCCTGGAGCGCCTTGAGTTTGGCTGCATTGATTCCAGTTTCTTCTGCTTGATTTGCCATACAAATAAAAAAGTTTAAAGGTTGCGCTCATCCTGAACCGCATCTACAAAGATAACGAAAACTCCTTAAAATATTACAAGAATATTTAGTAATTTTGCAGAAATAATATTAGACCATGATTCAGTCCATGACCGGCTACGGCAAGGCCGATGCCCAGCTCAAAAGCGGTAAACTTACCATCGAAATCCGTGCGCTCAATGCCAAGAGTGCCGATATCAATATCAAAAGCAGCCTCCTTCCAAAAGAGAAGGAGCTGGAAGTGAGAAAACGCCTGGCAGAGCGCCTGGTAAGGGGAACCATAGACCTGTATCTCACTTACGAGGCCGGTGCCCAGGACGGCGCCCATACCATCAATCCGGAAGTCTTTCATTCCTATTGGAAGAGTGCCGTGAAGGCCCTGGATGAGGAAACGGTCTTTACCAAGACCTTCCTCAAGGACCCGGGCGTGGGCAGCATCCTGGCTAATGCCGTCCTCCGCCTGCCGGACGTGGTGGACAGCCGCAAGGGAGATGTAGTCACAGAGGAGGACTGGCCCGCCGTATCGGCCGCCCTGGACAGCGCCCTGGACCGGCTTTGCTCCTACCGTGCCACGGAAGGAGAGGCTCTATATAAGGATGTTACCTCCCGTGTGGCGCTTATCGGCCAGTTGTATGACCAGGTGGAAGCCCTGGAAGGGGAGCGCATATCGGCCGTGCGGGAAAAGCTTCTCAAGGCCCTGGAAGAACTGAGTGCCAAACCCAATCCGGAGCGTTTTGAGCAGGAGCTTATCTTCTATTTGGAGAAGTACGATATCAATGAGGAAAAAGTGCGCCTGCGCCAGCACTGCAAATACTTCATGGAAGTGATTGATGCCGAGCCCTATCCGGGAAAGAAGCTGGGCTTTATCCTGCAGGAGATGGGCCGCGAAATCAATACCACGGGCTCCAAGGCCAACCATGCCGGTATCCAGCAGCTGGTGGTGCGCATGAAGGACGAGCTGGAGAAAATCCGGGAACAAAGCATGAACATCCTGTAGCCTATGAAAGAGCGCCTACTAGGAAAAACGCCTTCGGAGCTGTCCGAAATAGCCCTCTCCTCCGGCCTCCCTGCCTTTGCGGGGAAGCAGATGGCGCAGTGGCTGTATCAGAAAAGGGTGGGGGATATAGAACAGATGACCAACCTTTCCAAGGCGGGCCGGCAGGCGCTCATGGAAAAATATGAGGTGGGGCTGGTGGCTCCCATCGACGTCCAGACCTCCCGGGACGGTACCCGGAAATACCTCTTCCCCTTCGGGGAGGGTTCCGGCATCGAGGCGGTGATGATTCCCGACCAGGACCGCAAGACACTCTGTGTCAGTTCCCAGGCCGGCTGCAAGATGAACTGCCGCTTCTGCATGACGGGCCGGCAGGGCTTCCACGGCAATCTGTCGGCGGCCGATATCCTGAACCAGTTCTTCGCCGTGGACGAGGCGGCGCAGCTCACCAATGCCGTGTTCATGGGCATGGGAGAGCCCCTGGACAACTGGGAGAACGTCAAACGCGCCATCGAGGTGCTTACGGCCCCCTGGGGCCTGGCCTGGAGCCCCAAACGCATCACCCTGAGCACCATTGGCGTGCTCCCCAAGCTCAAGCAGTTCCTGGACGAGAGCCGCTGCCACCTGGCCGTGAGCCTGCACAATCCCTTCCCGGAAGAGCGGGCCCGGATGATGCCCGTGCAGAAGGCCTGGTCCATTACGGAGGTGGTGCGCCTTGTCAGACAATATGACTTTACCGGCCAGCGACGCGTGAGCTTTGAATACACGGTCTTCGAGGGATGGAACGACAGCCCGCGCCATGCCGACGAACTGCTGAGGCTGCTGAGGGGCCTGGAGTGCCGGGTGAACCTGATTCGCTTCCACAAAATTCCGGATTTCCCTTACGGGACGGCTCCGGACAAGGTGATGGAAGCCTTCCGGGACCGTCTGAATGCAGGCGGGCTCACGGCCACCATCCGTGCCTCCCGTGGAGAAGACATCTATGCTGCCTGCGGCCTTCTGGCCGGAAAACATGCCGAAAACAAAAACGAGCTATGAAAAAAATCCTGACTCTGCTCATGTTGCTGCTGCCGCTTGCTTCCTATGCCCAGGAGGACGAGTATTCTTCCTTCGGCCTGGATGCGCGGGACCAGCGGGCCGTAAGGGAAATCCGCCAGCGGATGGCCCGGATTCGCCAGACACGCCCCACCGTGGGCCTGGTGCTCTCCGGCGGCGGTGCCAAGGGCGCGGCCACCGTGGGCGTGCTCAAGTATCTGGAAGAGTACGATATCCCCATTGATTTGGTGGTGGGCACCAGTATCGGCGGCCTGCTGGGCTCCCTGTACTCCCTGGGCTATGACGCGGCCTATCTGGACAGCCTTATCCGCCATATCAACTGGGATATGGCGCTGAGCGACAAGCTGGACCAGAAGTACATTCCGTATTCCCGCCGTCGTTACAACGAGAAGTACATGCTCTCGTTCCCCTTTTATTACAGGGATGAAGATTACAAGAACTTCCTGGCCGGTGACGCGCCCTTCGCCCAGGGCCTCAGCCGGCAGCTGGAGTTGGGCGCCAAGGGCGAGAAGGGCCGCCGGAACTTTTCGGAGCTGGCCCGGGGCAACCTGCTGGGCAGCCTTCCCTCCGGCTTTGTCTTCGGCCAGAACGTGAACCAGATTATCACCAGCCGCACCGTGGGCTATTCGGATTCCACAGACTTCTTCAAGTTCCCCATTCCCTTTGCCTGCGTGGCAACGGATGTGGCTTCCGGCAAGGCCAAGGTCTGGAGAAACGGCTCCGTGAACCTGGCCATGCGCTCCACCATGAGCATCCCCGGCCTCTTCGCACCCGTCCGCACGGGCGGCATGGTGCTGGTGGACGGCGGCATGCGCAACAACTTCCCGGTGAACATAGCCAAGGAGATGGGGGCCGATATCATCATCGGCGTCAATCTGGCCCAGAGCAGCCTGACGGCCAATGAAATCCAGAACCTGGCCGACGTTCTCACTTCCAGCATGGACCTCCTGTCCAACGATGTTTATGAGCGGAACGTAGAACAGGTGGACATTCACATCCACCCCGATCTGGGCAGCTACAACATGCTCAGCTTCAGCTCCGAGGCGGTGGACACCATGCTGGTCATGGGCTACAACGCCGCCGTACAGAAAGCCCCGCAGCTCCAGGCCCTGCGCAAACGCCTGGGCGCTTCCAAATTCAAACTCCATGGCAGGAAGGCCGTGGATATCGGCCGGCAGGATGTTTTCATCCGCGAGGTGGTGGTGGACGGCGTGTCTTCCAAAGAGGCCGATTACGTGCGCGAACACATGACCTGCCAGGCCGGCATGAAGGTGAGCAAGCAGATGATTGAGGACGATGTGGCCACCATCTTCGGGAAGGGCTCCTACGATTATGTGAACTACGAGCTTCGCGGACAGGACGAGCCCTACACGCTCAGAATCTACTGCAAGCGCGGCCCCATGCACCAGCTTGGCTTCAGCGCCCGCATGGACACGGAAGACATCGTGTCCCTGCTGGTGAACGTGGGGCTGAACACCCGCGCCATGAGCGGCCATTCCCTGGACCTGTCGGCCCGGATCAGCGCCAATCCCTATATCGATGCGGTGTACTCCTATTCGGCCCACCATTTCGGTACCATCAACGTGCGTTCCATGTTCCGCTACACGGACCGCATGAACATGTATTACAACACTGGGCGTTTCAATACCTCCTTCATGCTGGCCACCCAGGAGGTCTATCTGTCCAACATCCACTGGTCTACGCTGGATGTGAACCTGGGCCTGAGAAACCAGTATTTCCAGCTCAGGAGCCTTCTTACCGACGTCGATGTCCGTTACAACGTGACGCAGAAGATAGATATTCCCAGCCTCTTCCTCACCGCCCGCCTGGAAACCCTGGACAACGGTTATTTCCCCTCCAAGGGCGTTTCGGTGGGCTTCCGGACCGACGGCATGTACCGCCTCTTCGAGAGCGGCCTTCCGGCACGCTGGATGGCCGCTGCCAGCGCGGACGGCCGTTTCCCCGTGAGTTTCGGCTCCTTTACGCTCATTCCCAGCTTCGCCGCCCGTTTCGTGTTCGGTCCTCAGACGCCGCTGATGTATTCCAATGTCATCGGCGGAGACATCGGGGGCAACTATATCGAGCAGCAGATTCCCTTCGTGGGCGTTACCTCGGCGGCTCTCTGCCGCGACCACCTGGGCATGGTGCGCCTGGACGCCCGTTACGAGGTGGCCTCCAACCACTTTGTCTCCCTGATGAACAATGTGGCGTATGAGTTTGACGGCTTCGACGCCTCCGCCCTCCAGTCTGGCCGGTGGCTGTACGGCGTGGGCCTCGGATATGGCTTCAATACCATCGTGGGACCGCTCAAGGCCCAGCTGTCCTGGTCCAATATCACCAAGAAGGTGGGAATCTACCTGTCCTTCGGCTATTCATTTTAGGGTATGGATGCCGCGCATTGCCTGAGCCGTCTGCAGAAGCTCTGCTCCAAGGCGGAATACTGCGAGGCCGATATCTACCGGAAGGCCCTCAAAGACCTTGAGGGAGATGCCGATGCCGCCCGGAAGGTGGTGGAGGCTCTCACCCGGGAGAGGTATGTGGACAATGCGCGTTATGCATCGGCCTTTGCGCGGGAAAAGGCCACCATCCAGGGCTGGGGCCCCGTGAAAATCCGTTTCCAGCTGAAGGCCAAGGGCGTTTCGGAGGAAATTATCCGGGCTGCCCTGGAAGAGGTGGACGAGGGAAAACAGGCCGACAAGCTCCGGAAAGTGCTTCTGGCCAAGGCCCGCAGCCTGGCCGGGGACCCCCAGTTCCGCCTCAAGCTGCTGCGCTTCGGCCTTACGCGCGGCTACGATTACGATGCCGTGGAAGCGGAGGTTTCCAAAATTATTGCTACCTTTGCAGCGGAAAAATAAATGGTAGAGCGATCTGTCGCGGCCCCTCGGGGCCGAGGAAAGTCCGCACAGGGAAGGGCACCCGGCTGTGGAAAGCACAGTGGGGAGTAATCTTCAAACAGCGTAACAGAAAAGTACCGCCGGAGTTTTTGTTTTTTTCTCCGGTAAGGGTGAAAACGCGGGGTAAGAGCCCACGACGCTGCATGGCGACATGCCGCGGGTACGTTGTCCGGGCCTGCAAGACCAAATATACCGGCAGTCGAGGGCTGCCCGCCTGATGCCGGGGGGTAGGTTGCGAAGATAAATGACAGATTCAAAAACAGAAAGCGGCTTACGGCTTTGCCATTGAAAAAAGACATCGGCCTTGTATGGGCCGATGTCTTTCTTTTTATGCCGAAGTGCTTTACAGGCGCTCCTTGATGGCCTTGGTGGCCTCTTCGTAGCCGGGTTTCTCCAGCAGGGCGAACATGTTTTTCTTGTAGGCCTCTACGCCGGGCTGGTTGAAGGGGTTCACCCCCAGGATGTAGGCGCTGATGCCGCAGGCAAACTCGAAGAAGTACAGCAGGCCGCCCAGGTTGAAGGCATCCACTTTGTCCAGGGTGATGGACATCTGGGGTACGCCGCCGTCGATATGGGCAATGCGGGTTCCCAGTTCGGCCATGTGGTTGCAATGTTCCACATGCTTGCCGGAGAGGAAGTTGAGCTGGTCCAGATTCTGGGGGTCCGACTCGATGACCACGCTCCGCTGGGCATTCTCCACATGCAGGACGGTCTCGAACATGATGCGGGAGCCTTCCTGGATGAACTGGCCCATGGAGTGGAGGTCGGCCGTGTTGTTCACGCTGGCGGGATAGATGCCCTTCCCGTCCTTTCCTTCAGATTCTCCGTAAAGCTGTTTCCACCATTCGGCCACATAAGTGAGCTTGGGGTTGTAGTTCACCAGGATTTCCGTGCTCTTGCCCAGTTCCGTATGCAGGCAGTTGCGCATGGCGGCGTACTGGATGGCGGGGTTCTTCTCACTCTTGATTTCCAGGCCCTTGTGGGCATCCACTGCACCGGCCACCAGGGCGCGGATATCGAAACCGGCCACGCAGATGGGAAGAAGGCCCACGGGGGTGAGGACGCTGAAGCGGCCGCCCACGTTGTCCGGAACCACAAAGCTGGCGTAGTTCTCCTGGGTGGCAAGGGTCTTGAGGGCGCCCTTTTTGGCGTCCGTGATGGCCACAATCCGGTCGGCGGCTTCCTGCTTGCCATAGTGGCTCTCCAGGTACTGCTTCACGATGCGGAAGGCCACGGCGGGTTCGGTGGTGGTGCCGCTCTTGGAGATGACGATGCAGGCCACGTTGCGCTCGGCGGCCAGGTCCATGAGCTCGGCCAGGTATTCCTCGGAGAGGTTGTTGCCGGCGAAGACCACCTCGGCGGCGTCTTTTCTCTTGAGCTGCTTGGCAAAGTTGTGGCTCAGGGCCTCCATTACGCACTTGGCGCCCAGGTAGCTGCCGCCGATGCCGATGGCAATCACCAGGTCTACGCCTTTGCGGGCCCATTTGTCGCGGATGGCTTCGTACTCGGACAGTTCACGGTCCGTAATCTGGCGGGGGAGTTTCTTCCAGCCCAGGAAATCGTTGCCGGCACCGGTCTCTTCTTTGAGGACATCGAAGGCATCCAGGGCCTTGGCTACATAAGCTTCATACTTGGCGGAATCTACGAAAGACTCGCAGCCTTTGGTTTCTACTCTGATCATATAGGATTCTTTGTTTTGTTTCTCAATTTACAAATGTACGCATTTTCCGCAAATAATCCTTATCTTTGAGCTATGAATCCTATGCTTACCGTTCTTTTGAGTCTTTTATGGACCCTCCAGCTGCCCCTTCCCAAGATGGTGGAGATTCCCGGAGGGCGTTCCTACATGGGCACCCTGAATCCTTCTGTGGAAAACAGGGATGAAACGTATCGGGAGGTGTGCCTTCCGGCCTTTCTGATGAGCGAGACGGAGATTACCAACGCTCAGTATGAGGCCTTTGACCCTGCTCACAAGGCCCTTCGTGGGTACAAAGGTTTTTCGAACGATGACGATGAGGCTGTGGTGATGGTGAGCTGGGAGGATGCCCAGGCCTATTGCCGATGGCTTTCCAATCGGACGGGCCGGCATTTCCGGCTTCCCACGGAGGAGGAGTGGGAGTATGCTTGCCGGGCCGGTACCACAACGGCCTACAATACCGGAGAAACATATCCGGAAGCGTTCTGGAAGGTGCAGCGCAATACCCGGAACAAGGTTCCGGTATCCCTCCGGGTGGCACAGTTTCCGCCCAATGCGTGGGGTCTTTACGACATGCACGGTAATGTGGAGGAGTGGTGCCAGAATGAGTATGATTCGGACTGCCGGGCGGTCCGTGGCGGCAGCCACAATACGCCTGTTGAGTTTCTCCGCAGCGCCAACCGCAGTGCTTCCATTCCCCAGGACCGTTCCGTCTTGCTGGGTTTCCGGGTGGTGGAGTGCGGCCCGGTATTCATGGAGCCGATTCCCTATGTGATAGCACCGGAGGACGGTACTCCGTTCTATGCCCATAATCACCAGCCGGCCGTTACCTGGCTGCCGGAAGGAGGTCTGTTGGCCATCTGGTTCTCCACCAATGCCGAAGCCGGCAGGGAAATGGTGGTGCTGCAGTCCCTTTTTGACGGAGAAAAATGGTCTCCCGCCACTTTGTTCTGCAAGGTGCCGGACCGGAATATGACGGGCAGTGCGCTCCTCACATTGGAAAACGGGGAAATCCTTCATTTCCAGGGCGTAGGGGATGCCGGTGAATGGAAAGACCTGGCCTTGGCCATGCGCTCCTTCAAGGAAGGCCGATGGACTCCGCTCCGCTATATTGAGCCGGAGCACGGGGTGAGGCACCAGGTCATTGCCGGGCCCATCGTCACCCGGGACGGCCGCATCCTTCTGTGCTGCGACGCCGGGCCCGACGGGGAAGCCGGCACCTCGCTTCATGTTTCCAAGGACGGAGGAAAAAGCTGGGAAGATACGGGCAGTCTCATCAAGGGCATCCACGCCGGTATCGTGGAACTCTCCGACGGCCGCCTGATGGCCTACGGACGGGGCAATTCCATCAAGGGGAAGATGCCTTGCAGCCTGTCGGCCGATGGAGGATATACCTGGGAGTACGGTCCCACCGAGTTTCCGCCCATCGGGAGCGGGCAACGGCTTGTTCTGAGGCGCTTGCAGGAAGGTCCCCTGATGCTGTGCTCTTTTGGGAAGAACGGCCTGGAAGTTGCATTGAGCTACGACGAAGGGAAGAGCTGGCCGGTGAAAAAGCTTCTCACCGACGGGGTGGAGCGTGAACTGGACGGAGGCGCCTGGACGGGGAAGTTCACCCTGGATGCCACGCATGCGGAACCCAAGGGATACCTGGCCTGCACCCAGAGTCCGGACGGCCTCATCCACCTGCTCAGCAGCCGGGTGCATTATCGCTTCAACCTTCCTTGGATAGAACGGAAATAATGTATAAATTTGCGTCCCTATGAAACGCATTGGTGTATTTGTTTTGGCTTTGATGCTGTGCGCCTGTTCCAACGCACAGGTGACGCGCTATAAACTGAAGGTGGTGAAGGATTATCCTCACGACATGGCTGCCTACACGCAGGGGCTGTTTTTCCATGAAGGCAAACTCTACGAGACCACGGGACAGTATGGCACCAGTTCCATCCGTACCGTAGACCTGGCAAGCGGCAAGCCCATTCTGAACAAGAAACTGAATGCCAAGTATTTCGCAGAGGGGAGCGTGGTCTTGGGCAATACGCTGTACATCCTTACCTGGACCAACAAGGTGGCTTTCCTGTACGATGCCGCCACGCTGGAGTACCTGAGGACGGTGGGCTATCCCCGCGAGGGATGGGGCCTTACTACGGACGGCAGGCAGCTCATTGCCAGCGACGGCAGCGCCAGCCTGTACTTCATGGACAAGAACCTGAAGCTGCAGCGCAAGCAGACGGTCACCCTGAACGGCCGTCCGCTGAAAAACCTGAACGAACTGGAGTGGATTGGGGGGAAGGTATGGGCCAACGTGTACCTCACGGACATGATAGCCATCATAGACCCCCGTTCCGGCAAGGTGGAAGGCACCGTGGACTGCGCCGGCCTCCTTCCGGACGAACTCTGGACGTCGGCCACCGATGTTCTGAACGGCATCGCCTTGGACGCTGCGGGTAGGATTTACCTTACCGGCAAGAACTGGCCTAAACTCTATCAGATTGAACTTGTTAAATTGAATTGATTTCCCTCCGGAGGGGAAACATATTAGGGGTATCCGGAAGGTCCGGATTGAGAATATACCCTCATAACTTGATACGGTTGATACCGTCGTAAGGAAATGAAAAAAACAATTTTGTTTTCAGCACTGATCGTGCTGTCTTTCTGCGCCGTTGCGCAGGAAAAGACCGAGCGTCTGGACTCGGTGGTTGTGTCGGCCTCCCGTGCCGGCCGCAACACGCCTGTTACCTATGAGAATGTGGGGAAAGGGGCCCTGGAAGCCACCAATCCCCTGAATTCCCTTCCCATGACCTTGAACCTGCTGCCTTCGGTGGTTACCTATAACGAGGGCGGCACGGGCTTAGGGGCATCGGCCATGACCATCCGCGGCTCCAAGGGCTCGCAGATTAACGTGACGCTGAACGGCATCACCCTCAACGATGCGGAGTCGCAGGAGGTTTTCTGGATGAACATCCCGGCGCTCACCTCCCTGCTGTCTTCCGTGCAGGTGCAGCGGGGGCTGGGTACGTCGGCCTCCGGGGCGGGCGCCTTCGGGGCCAGCATCAACATGAACACCGCCTTCGTGACGCCGGAGCCCTGGGCCGACGTAAGCTTTTCCGCAGGCTCTTATAACACCTTCATCACTACGGTGGCGGCTTCTACCGGGCGCATGCGGAAGGGTTTCTACGCCTCGGGAGCTTATTCCTACAACACCACCGACGGGTATATCCGCAACGCCCTGGTGCGCTCCCGGAGCGCCTTTGCCGCCCTGGGCTGGCTGGGGCGCAGGAATTCCGTACGGCTCACCTATCTTATGGGCCGGCAGCGCAGCGGCATCACCTGGGACGGCATAGACTTGGAGCAGTATGCCAAGGACCGGACCTACAATCCGGCAGGGGAGTACTACGACGAGCTGGGAAACGTCTATTACTATCCCAACCAGACGGACAACTATGCCCAGCATCACCTGCAGCTCCAGTTCACCCACGCCTTCACCGATGCGCTCACCGTGTCCGCCACGGCCGATTACACCCGCGGAGACGGCTATGACGAGTACTACAAGATGAACCGGAAGCTCCGGAATTTTGGAATAGACCCCGGCCAGGCCGATCCCCGCAGCGACATGACCTACCGCAAGAAGATGGACAATGACCTCTTTGTGGGGCAGGCTACGCTGCGCTACAAGACGGAAAGGCTGAACGTCACGGGCGGCCTGAACCTCTCCCATTATATAGGAGGCCATTGGGGAGAAGTCCTCTGGGTGAAAACCCTGGACAGTTTCGAGAAGGAGAACTGGTACCGCAACACGGGCTGGAAAACGGACGGCAGCGCCTTCGTGCGGGCCGAATATACCCCGCTTCCCTGGCTCACCGCCTATGCCGACCTCCAGTACCGCGGCATCCGTTACCGGATTGACGGAACGGACGATGACTTTCTGGAATACGGCGCCGCCCCCGCAGACCGCCTGGACTATGACCAGACCTGGCATTTCTTCAATCCCCGCGCGGGCGTGTCGGCCTCCTGGGGCCGGCATACCTTGTATGCGTCGGCTGCCGTGGGGCACCGGGAACCGGGCAGGGGAGACATCAAGGAGAACGTGAAGGGGGAGGGCGCTCCCATCCGCCCGGAGGCCATGCTGGATGTGGAGCTGGGCTGGCGCTTCGAGGGGAAGACGCTGCATGCATCGGCCAATCTGTATGCGATGGAATACAAGGACATGCTCCTGGAAACGGGCCGATTGTCTTCCGGCGGCTATGCCATCAAGGAGAATGTGGACCGTTCCTGGCGCCGGGGCCTGGAGCTTTCTGCCGCCTGGATGCCGCTCCGCTGGCTCAAGGCCGACGGCAACCTCACCCTCTCCCTGAACCAAATCAAGGATTATACGGCCTACGTGCCCTATGAGGACTATTCCCGCACCCATCCCGTCCACTATGGCAAGACCACCATGCTCATGTCGCCTTCCGTGATTGGGATGCTGCGCCTGAGCTTCTTCCCATGGCGTGAGATGGCTTTCTCCGTAGACGGAAAATACGTGGGGAAGCAGTACATAGACAATTCCATGCGGGAAGAGATGGCCATTCCTGCCTATTTTGTGATGGACGCCCAGTTGAGCAAGGCCTTTACCGTGGGGGGAGGGAAGCTCAGTATCGGCCTTTTTGTGCATAACCTTTTGAATCACATGTATTATGCCTCCGGCTGGAGATGGGAAAGCTATTCTGAGGCCGATGCAAACGTTTACACGGGAATTGGGGTCTATCCCCAGGCGCCAAGAAATTTCTCAATAAAAGTACGATTTAATTTTTAAAAATATTTATTTAGTAAAGAAAAGTTAAATAAATTTTGGAGAAATAAAAATAAGTCGTACCTTTGTATTGGAAAACGGGTGAACGCTCCTTTTCCATACGTAAAACGCTTTTTCTAACCAACTTAATTAACCTTCTTCTTTAAGGTAAGAATACACTACTAACTAACCAAACAAACCCTCGCAGTGATGCGAGGGTTTGTTTGCTATTTTTTCAGGTAGTTGAGGGCCAGGCCGCCGGCTGACGTTTCCTTGTACAGCGAGGGGAGGTCTTTTCCCGTCTGTTTCATCACTTCCACCACATGGTCGAAGGAGATGCGGTGGCGTCCGTCGGAGAAGGTGGAGTAGATGTTGGAGTCCAGTGCGCGGGTGGCGGCGAAGGCGTTTCGCTCGATGCAGGGAATCTGCACCAGGCCGCAGACAGGGTCGCAGGTCATGCCCAGATGGTGCTCCAGGCCCATTTCGGCCGCATATTCAATCTGGTAGGGACTGCCGCCAAAGAGCTGGCAGGCTGCGGCCGAAGCCATGGCGCAGGCCACGCCCACTTCTCCCTGGCAGCCCACTTCGGCCCCGGAGATGGAGGCGTTGTGCTTGACCACGTTGCCGATGAGTCCGGCCGTGGCCAGCGCGTGCAGAATCTTGGTGTCGGAGAAGGCATGGCCTTTGGCCAGGTGGTACAGCACGCCGGGAAGCACGCCGGAGGAGCCGCAGGTGGGCGCCGTGACAATGATTCCGCCGGAGGCATTCTCCTCGCTCACGGCCAGGGCGTAGGCAAACACCAGGCCGCGGGAGCGCAGGTTGGGCTGGTAGCCCAGGGCCTTCACGTGGTACACGCCGGCCTTGCGGGAGAGGTTCAGCGGTCCGGGCAGCCGGCCTTCGGTGTTGAGTCCGCGTTCCACGGCGGCCTTCATGGCGTCCCAGATGCTCTGCAGGTAGTCCCAGATGCTTTCGTCTTCGTGCATCTCCACATATTCCCAGAGGCTGCGGCCGTGGCTGTCGCACCAGTCGATGATTTCCGTGAGGGTTCCGAGCGGGTATATGTCTCCGGACAGGCTCATCTCTTTGCCGGGGCCTTCCGAGAGGGCGCCTCCGCCGACGGAATAGGCCGTCCATTCTTCCAGGAGGGCGTCATCGGCCCCGAAGGCCTTGAAGAGCATGCCATTGGGGTGATACTCCAGGAAATGGGAAGGTTCCCAGAGGATTTGCACCGGGCCGATGGGCTCCAGGGCATCCAGAATGGCGATGTCTGTCATGTGCCCCTTGCCGGTGGCGGCCAGGGAACCGTAGAGGGTGACCTCGAAGCGGGTGGCATCGCGGTGGCGCTCCCCAAACAGGCGGGCGGCATTGTTGGGGCCCATGGTATGGGAAGAGGAAGGGCCTTTCCCTATTTTATACAGTTCGCGAAGAGAATTCATAAGAATGCGCTTTGAGGCGCAAAGATACAGATATTTTTCGTATTTTTGCAGTTCAAGCCGATATCGTATGCTAAGGATAGACATCATCAGCGTGGTTCCGGAACTGCTGGAAAGTCCTCTGGGTTTTTCCATTCCGGCCAGGGCCGTCAAAAAGGGCCTGGCAGAGATTCACATCCATGATTTGCGGAAGTACGGACTGGGGAGCCGCCAGACGGTGGACGACTATTCCTACGGCGGAGACGCCGGCATGGTGATGATGGTGGAACCGGTGTTCAACTGCATCCGGGATTTGCAGGCCCAGCGCCCTTACGACGAGGTCATTTACATGGCCCCGGACGGGGAAATCCTTACCCAGGGCATAGCCAACGAGCTTTCCCTCAAGGAGAACCTCATCATCCTCTGCGGCCATTACAAGGGAATTGACGAGCGCATCCGGGAGCACCTCATCACCCGCGAAATCTCCGTGGGAGACTTTGTGGTGAGCGGGGGAGAGATTCCCGCCGCCCTCCTGGCCGACAGCATCATCCGCCTGGTTCCCGGCGTGCTCACGGACGAAACATCGGCCCTGAGCGATTCCTTCCAGGACGGACTGGTGTCTCCGCCGGTCTATACGCGCCCGGCCGATTTCAACGGCTGGAAGGTGCCCCAGGTGCTTCTGAGCGGCAATCCCAAGCTCATTCAGGCCTGGCAGGACGAGCAGGCGCTTGCCCGCACGCGGGAGCGCAGGCCCGGAATGTTGGAAAAGTAAAGGATTATAACTACATTTGTAAGCTAATAATGTTAAACTAAATACTATGAGTGAAGAAATTAAGCCTGTGGTGAACGAAGAAACCGCAGATGTAGTCAAAAAGGAACAGGAAGTGAATTTCGCAGAGAAAACCCTGGCTGAGCTGTCCGGTCTGTTCCAAAGTCTGTCTGAAAGTGAAGACCGCATGAAGCGGTCCAAGGAGGCCGAAGCCATCAAATCGGCCTTTTATAAGCGTCTTTCCAAAGAGAAGGCGGAAGCCGGGGAAGACGCCGTCGTGGACGAACCCGACGAGAACACCCCTGCCGAGGAGCAGACCGTTCCTCTTCAGAGCGGCCCTGTGAGCCCCTTTGCCGCCATCGAGGCCGGTTTCAAGTCATTGTACGTGGCCTATAAGAAGGAGCGTGCCGAATATAATAAGGAACTGGACGCCCAGCGGGAAGAGAATCTGGCCAAAAAGCAGGCCATCATCGAGGAGCTCAAGACCTTGGTGGAGGAGCCCGGAGACATGAAGGACGCCTTCCCCAAGTTCCGGGACATCCAGAACCGCTGGCGGGAAGTGGGTCCCGTCCCCCAGCAGAGCTTCCGCGACGTGAACGACACCTACCAGCTGTATGTGACCAAGTTCTACGACCTGGTGGATATTAACCGTGAACTCCGTGACCTGGATTTCAAGAAGAACCTGGAGGCCAAGACGGCCTTCTGCGAGGCGGCCGAGGCTCTGGCGGAGGACGACAATGTGGTGGATGCCTTCAAGGAACTCCAGAAACTCCACGAGCAGTGGAAGGACCTGGGCCCCGTTGCCAAGGAATTCCGTGAAGAGATTTGGGAGCGTTTCCGCGCCGCCACCTCCGTGATTAACAAGAAGTATCAGGCCCATTTCGAAGGGCTCAAGGAGCAGCAGGCCCAGAACCTGGAGGCCAAGAAAGCCCTCTGTGAAGAGGTGGAAGCCATTGCCGGGAAGGAAATTAGCTCCTCCACCGAGTGGAACGCCCTTTCCAAGCAGATAGAGGAAATCCAGGCCCGGTGGCGTTCCATCGGCTTTGCCACCCGCAAGGAGAACCAGAAAGTATATGACCGTTTCCGTGCCGCCTGCGACAAATTCTTCGAGCGCAAGCGTGCCTCCTTTACGGAGTTCAAGGATTCCATGAATGCCAACTTGGAGAAGAAGATGGCCATCATCCAGGAGGCCGAATCGCTCAAGGACAGCACGGACTGGAAGGCCACCGGAGACCGTTTCATCGAGCTGCAGAAGCAGTGGAAGGAGATTGGCGCCGTGCCGCGCAAGAAGAGCGAGCAAATCTGGAAGCGTTTCCGCGCCGCCTGCGACACCTTCTTCACCGCCCGTGACAACCGTCCCGACGGCCCCGGGTCCTTAGGTGCCAACCTGGCGGCCAAGAAAGCCCTGATTGAGGAAATCAAGGCTTATGTTCCGGCCGATGCCGCCGCCGACGCCGCGGCCGCCAAGGACTTTGCCGCCAAGTGGAACGAGATTGGTTTTGTTCCCTTCAAGGAAAAGGATAGGATTCAGGCCCAGTATCGCGAGGCCATGCAGGAGAAATTCCCCAGATCTGCCGGCAACGGAGGCTCCCGCGGAGGCGAGCGCCGTCCCCTGAGCGAAAAAGACAAGCTCAAAGAGCAGTTCAACGCCCTCCAGCAGGAGATTCAGACCTATGAGAACAACATCGGCTTCTTCGGTCTCTCCAAGGGAGCGGAAAAGCTCAAGGCCCAGATGCAGGAGCGCATTGATGCCGCCAAGCTCAAACTGGAAGAGCTCAAGGCTCAGATTCGTGCCAAGGAAGCACAGGAGGGACAGGAGTAGCCTATGGACAAGAATTCGATCATCGGCTTTGTCCTGATAGCCCTTATCATGATGGGCTTCATGGGGTATCAGGCGCGTCAGCAAAGAAAGCAGCAGGCCTATCAGGCCCAGTTGGATTCCATCGCCGCCGCCGAGGCTTATGCCCAGTGGCAGCAGGACAGCATCTGGCGGGCCGAGCATCCCCAGGAGGCCGCCAAGGCCGATTCGCTTTCGCAGCAGAGCGTCGCGCCCGTGGCTCCCGTTTATTCCGACTCCCTGCTGAATCTGGCTGCCCGTGCCGAGGAAAAGCTCATCACCCTGTCCAACGAGAAGTTGGAGGTGGTGTTCACCACCCGGGGCGCCCAGCCTTATTCCGTGATGGTGAAGGATTATTTCACCTATGAGAAGGACCCGGTATACCTGCTTCAGGCCGGTAAGTCGGAACTGGGTTATGTGGTGTATGCCCCGTCGGCCATTGACACGCGCAAATTCACCTTCCAGTACATTCCGGAGGCTTCTTCGGACAGCACGGTGGTGATGCGCCTGGCCCTGCAGGAAGGCGGTTACATAGAGCAGAAGTACACCCTTTTGAAGGATTCCTATTCTGTCAACGAAACGCTCACGCTGGTGAATCTTCCGTTCCAGCGTTCTTCCGGCAGCGTGGATGTCTATTTTGACGCCACCTTGCCCCGGATGGAGAAGGGCTACAAGAACGAGACGCAGTACTCCCGCCTGAACTACTATTTCCCGGACGACAACAAGCCCGCCAATATTGGCAACGGCCGCAAGGGTGAGAAGCGTTTCTCCAACAACATCGAGTGGTTCGCCTTCCAGCAGCAGTTCTTCAGCGCCATCATGCGTGCGCCTCAGAACTTCACTTTCGGAGACTTCGCCATCGACTTTGTTCCCAAGGAGGATGCCTCCCACGACCTCATGAACTGCCATGCCGCCATGCGTTCGGCCGTGAATACGCCCCGCGGCACCAGCGAGGTGGTCCTTCCCTTCGAGTTCTACTTCGGCCCCAACGACTATAAGGGCCTGAAGGCGTACAACCACGCCTATGAGAAGGTGATTCCGCTGGGTGGTAAG
>CAMOKK010000004.1 GCA_946617545.1 uncultured Bacteroidales bacterium
TGGCGTTGGAAGGGTTGATCCAGTAGCCCAGGAAGTCGTCGATGAACTTCTGGGTGAGGCGGCGTACTTCCATATAGGCGTCCATGTTGAGGTCTTTCACCAGGAAGCCGTCGCAGCGGAGCATCTCCCGGATGGTAATCACGTCGGGGTGCACCTTGCCCCAGGAGAGAGGCTCTACGGCTACGTCCAGATAATCTGCGCCGGCGCGGGCCACTTCCAGCATGGAGGCCGGAGAGAAGCCGGGGCCGGTGTGGCCGTGATACTGCACCTTGATATGGGGGTATTTCTTCTTGATATCGGCCACCAGCTCTCCCAGCAGATTGGGACGGCCGATACCCGCCATATCCTTGAGGCAAATCTCGTCTGCTCCGTACTCTACCACTTTGTCCACGATGTCCATGTAGTAGGCCACGGTATGGACGGGGGAGTAGGTGATGGACAGGGCCACCTGGGAAATCATACCGCCCTTCTTGGCGCCGATCACGGAGCCCTTGAGGTTGCGGTGGTCGTTGAGGCCGCAGAAAGAACGGGCAATGTCCGTGCCCTGCTTCTTCTTTACCTTGAACATGAGTTCGCGCACATCTAAGGGTACGGGGTTCATGCGGAGGGCGTTGAGGCCGCGTTCCAGCATGTGCGTCTGGATGCCGGCCTTGTGGAAGGGCGCCGTCCAGGCCCGCACGGCCTTGTTGGGATTCTCTCCGAACAGGAGGTTCACCTGCTCGAAGGCGCCGCCGTTGGTTTCCACGCGGTCGAAGCAGCCCATGTCGATGATGGCCGGAGCCACCTCCACCAGCTGGTCCACCCTGGGCACATACTTGCCCGAGCTCTGCCACATGTCCCTATACACCAGGGAGAACTTGATTTCACGCTTTGCCATATTTCAGTGTCATTATTTCGTATCCACAAAGATAATAATTTTTATCCGTTATAGGTATCGGAACATAACAAAAGTCCCTCCTGAGGGGAGGGACTTGAAGTCGGGTGGATGATGGGGCTCGAACCCACGACACTCGGAACCACAATCCGATGCTCTACCAGCTGAACTACATCCACCGTGTTTGGGACTGCAAAAGTAAGGATTATTTTTGGAATTCCAAAATATTAGTAAAGATTAATGGTTTTTTCCTGCACGGTCTTTTTCCCTGTGCTGTCAGTCACAATCACGTTCATGACCAGGGAAACGCGCTCGCCGCTTTTCAGGTCCAGGGGCAGGGAGAAGACGGCGATGGCCGTTTCCAGGTCTTTCTCGTCCATCCGGGTGGGGTCTTCTCCGTTACCTTCGTGGGTGATATGTATATAATGTACGGTCCCTTTCACCTCTTCGTAAAAGCGGATGGGATGGGCTGCATTGGAGCCTTTGGCCTTGTAATAGCCAAGTCCCAGGTTCAGATAGCCGCCGCTGACGCTGGCCATTTCCGGGCTCAGCGGGTCGGCGGGATATTCTTCTGCCTCGTCATATTCGGCGGGGGATACGATGGAGACCTTGACCACCTCCTTGAGCCGGATATCCAGGGCGCGGTTCAGGATGTCGAAGAGGGCCAGATAACGGTTTCCTTCTATCTTCCACTTGTCGGCGCCCAAGGCGTCTTCCGTTACGTTGAAGACATAGCCGTTGTCATTGAGCAGAACGCCCTCTTTGACCGTTACCATTTCCTGCACGTTGGTCTGGGTGTAAGTGTCTTGCAATTTGCAGGAAACGGCCAGGGGAAGGAAGGCCAGGAGGATGGGAATCAGTTTTTTCATATCGCTTTTGATTTACTTTTCGTAGGATGTGCAATCAATTGTATGTCAATATCTTCTACGGTGTAACCCTTGAACTTGCGGCGTCTGAGGTGGGAGGCCACCAGCATGCTCAGTTCTTCGTCTATCAAATCCCGGTAGGTGTGATTCTCCCTGTCGTACAGGTGAATGTGCCGGGTGGTATTCACGTCAAAGTACATTTTGCTGGTTGCGGACAGGCGGCGGGAGTATATCCTTTTGTCGGCCAGGCCGCTCAGGATGTTATAGACGGAGGCCACGGTAACATGCATCCCTTTCTGCTCCAGTTGGGCCGATACCATGTCGGCCGATGCGTGTCCCAGCCCCATCATGACTTCGTGGACGGCCATCCGCTGGCGGGTGGCCTTGAGTCCGTGCCGTCTCAGATGGGAGAGGAATTCCTCCATGGTAGGGGTGGGGAGTGTGGGCTGTGGCATGGGATTAAGCGTTTAACAGGGCCTGGGCGTTGGCGATGGCTTGCGGCGTGACCGTGGCGCCGGACAGCATCCGGGCCAGTTCCTTCACGCGGCCTTCGCGGTCCAGGCTCTCGATGTGGGTTACGTCGTCTTTCTTGCTCACAAGATAATGTGCGTGGCCTTTGGCCGCCACCTGCGGCAGGTGGGTGATGGCAAACACCTGCATGTGCTCTCCCATCCGGCAGATGAGGGAGCCCATTTTGTCGGCGGCCGATCCGGAGACGCCCGTATCAATCTCGTCGAAGATGAGGGTGGGCATCTGCGTATGGCGGGCCATCACGGATTTGAGGCTGAGCATGATGCGGGAGAGTTCACCGCCGGATGCCGCCTTGGATATCTCCGTGAGGTTCTTTCCCGTGGAAGAGAATAGAAAATGGACGGAATCGGCCCCCAGGGCACCGGCGGGCGCATCGGAGAGTTCCACCTGGAAGGCGGCGTGGTCCAGATCCAGCGAATGGAGAACCGCCGTGATTTCGTCGGAAAAAGGTAGGGATGCAGCCTGGCGGGCTTCGTGCAGCCGGGCGCACAGCTCAAGATGCCGGCTTTCCAGCTCCTGCAACTCTTTCCGGACCCGCTCGCACTCCTGTTCTAAGGAAGATGCGTCGGAAACCAGCCCTTCCAGGCGGTCCCTTTCCTCTATGAGTTCCCCGATAGTCTTGACGCCATGCTTCTGCAGAAGGCCGTACAGGAGGGAGAGCCGCTCTTCCACCTGGGAGAGTTCCTCGGGGGAAGCCTCTGCGCGGCTGTTCGTGAGGCTCACTTCCTGCGCGATGTCCTCCACCTCCACCCGGGCCGATTCCAGTCTCTGCGCCAGTTCACCCAGCGAGGGAATGAAGGCGGCGGCTTTTTCCAGCTCTTTTGCCGCTTCGCGCAGCAGTCCTCCGGGAGAGGCCGCCTGGTCTGAAGACGGCGATAGCAGCTCTTCCACCGAGCAGAGCGTCTCCTTGATCAGCTCCGCATGGGCCAGCTCGTTCTGACGGGCTTCCAGCTCTTCTACTTCCCCTTCCCGCAACTGCGCCTGATGGAGGCGTTCCCAGCGGGAGGCGTTATACTCTTCATCGGCCCGGGCCGATGCCTGTCTCTTTTCCAGGGCTTCCAGCTCCCGGCGGCTTTCCAGGATGCGGCCCCACAGGGCACTGCACTCCTCCCTCAGGGGGAGGGTGCCTCCGCGGGCGTCCAGCGCATCCATCCGGAAGCGCTCTTCCATCAGCCTGAGGGTCTGGTGCTGGGAGTGGATGTCCACCAGCTGGGCCGACAATTCCTGCAGCACCGGCAGGGTTACAGGTTCGTCGTTGGCGAAGCTGCGGGAACGTCCGCTGCGGGCCACGGTGCGTCTGAGAACCAGACGCTCCCCTTCGTCGGGCAGGTCCGAATCCTTCAGGATTTTCCGGATGGCGGGGGTGATGCCGAACTCGGCTTCCACGATGCAGCTGTCGCTGCCTTCTCCCACCATGGAGGCATCGGCCTTGGCTCCCAGAACCAGGGACAGGGCCCCCAGAAGGATGGATTTGCCCGCTCCGGTCTCTCCGGTAATAATATTGAGACCCTCCGGAAAAGTGGTTTCCAGAGAGTCTATGAGGATGTAGTGAGAGACCGAGAGGCTGTACAGCATCTTATTTTCCGCTCTCGATGTCTATGGGATTCTCGTCGGAGGCCCGGCGGTAGTACAGCTCTCCGTTCTCGAATTCGGCGATGGCGATGAGGTCCGGTTTGGGCTGACGCTCGTAGTACTTGGAGATTTCAATCTGCTCCTTGTTCTCGAATACTTCTTCCATGGTGTCGCGGTCTCCGCGGAACTCGTCCAGTTTCTTCATCAGTTCCTTCTTCTCTTCAACGGCAATCTGGTTGGCACGCTTGTAAAGAATCACCACGGATTCATAAATGTTTCCGGTGGGGGCGGCCAGGTTCTTGATGTCGCGCGTCACCGTGTTCACAGGTATTTTTTTCTTGTTTTCCATTATGGTAAATTACGTTGTTCTATATTAAAATACCGCTGCCGCGGGAGGGAAGTTTCAATTATTTTTCTTCCGTCTCTCCGCCGCGTCCCAGGAACTTCTGAACCTGACGGTACAGGCGGTCCAGTTCTTTCCGGTGGGCCGATTCGGGATACTCTCCCACGAAGTTCAGGTAGTCGTCCACAAAGTTCAGGTAGCGGTCTTTCTGTTTTTGGACTACGCTCAGGCGGGCATAGTGGTAGGAAGACATGGCCGTGTAATACAGGATTTCTTCCCGGTAACCGTTCTCCGAATTGCTTTTGAGCACGTTTTGGAGCTTGAGCCGGGCGGCGGGGTAGTCTTCCATGGCGTAGTAAAGCTTACCGGCTTCGAAGTCTTTGCGGTCCAGGCGGTCCTGAAGGTCCGTGAGCATGGCCTGGCAGGCCGGGATGTGGATGTCGTCCGGACGCTCGCGCATGTATTCATAGATATAGGCCATGCAGGCGCGGGTGGGCTGCTGGTCCAGTTCCCAGCGGTAGGTGGCCCTGTACAGGCAGTCCAGCCGGTAGAACTGGGCATCGGCCGCAAAGGGACTCCGGGGGAAGTTCTCTATGAAGCGGGCGAAGTTGGATTCGGCCGTATAATAATCCTTGTGCCTGTAATTGGAAAGGCCCCAGTAGTACTGGACGGTGTCATCCCTCTCGGTGCCGCTGGTGAGCACGGACATGGATTCGAAGAGCTGCGCGGCTTTGGCATACTTCTTCTGGGAGAAAAGTTCCATGGCGGCGTCATACTTGGCATCCACATCTCCGGAAGCCAGCAACACCTCGTACTGAGACTTGCAGGAAATGGCGGCTGCCAGGCCCAGAAGCATCAAAAACGTCAGTTTCAGTTTACTCATCTTTCTCTAATTACCTTGTTCCAAAAGGAATTTTTCCGCGTCGCGGGCGGCCATGCAACCCGATGCGGCGGCCGTAATGGCCTGGCGGTAGTGCGGGTCCTGCACGTCTCCGGCCGCATATACGCCCGGTACGCCGGTTTCCGAACTGCCGGGCTTGGTAACGATGTACCCGGCCGCATCCCTTTCCAGATAAGGAGCGAAGAGCTCCGAGGCGGGAGTATGGCCGATGGCCAGGAAAAATCCGTCGATGGCTATATCAAAAACGGTGCCGTCCTTTCTCAGGAGACGGGCGCCCGTGACACCCATCTCGTCTCCCAGCACCTCCTGCGTGTTGCAGTTCCACAGCACCTCGATGTTGGGGGTGGAGAACACCTTCTCCTGCATAATCTTGGAGGCGCGGAATACATCCCTGCGCACAATCATGTACACTTTCTTGGCCAGGGACGCCAGGTACAGGGCATCTTCGCAGGCGGTATCTCCTCCGCCCACCACGGCCACGGTGCGCTTGCGGTAGAAGAAGCCGTCGCAGGTGGCGCAGGCGCTCACGCCGGCCCCCTTGAACTTCTCCTCCGAAGGGAGTCCCAGATAGCGGGCCTGGGCTCCGGTGGCGATGATGAGGGTCTGGGCTTCTATTTCCGTTTCTCCGTCAATCACCACTTTGAAAGGCCGATGGGAAAGGTCTGCCGCCGTGGCGGTGCCGCTGCGGACATCGGCCCCGAAACTTTTAGCCTGTTCCCGCATCTTGTCCATGAGGGTGTTGGCGTCCACTCCGCCCGGGAAGCCGGGGAAGTTTTCCACGATGGTGGTGGTGGTGAGTTGTCCGCCGGGCTGGATTCCCTCATACACGACGGGGGACAGGTTGGCGCGTGCCGCGTAGATGGCGGCGGTGAATCCTGCGGGGCCTCCGCCCAGAATCAGACATTTTACTTTTTCCATGGGGATTAATGTATAAGTGTCGTTGTATAATCAGCTTGGTAGATGATGCGGCGTACGGCTACGTTGTGCCGGTTCTGGTTTTCGTCTGCATCAAAGAGGAAGTCCGTGTGCAGGCCGCGGCTTCTCTCCTGGCCCAGTTTGTGGGTCCAGTTGTTTCCGTAGCGGGCCACGCGCAGGATGAAATAACGGGCCGTATCGTAGCCCTGGAAGGCGAACTGGGAGGGCTCCGTACGGAAGAGCGCACGGTAGGCGCCCACGAAGCGGTCTACCTGCGGGCTGCCATATTCCACGTGATAGGACGTGCTGATATGGGCGGAGAGGTCGTGAAGGGCCGATCCGTCAATGGAATCGAAGTTCCGGGTCTTGGAGGGCGCATACATGACCACAGGGTAGCCCTTTCCCAGCATGATGCCCAGGTTGCGGACCACATCTCCCACGAAAGGCTCGCTTTCGGAGGCCACAATCACGCGGTTCACTCCGCCGCGGACCATCGTACGGGCCAGGGAGTCGGGGACCTGGCGGCCTTCGCTTATTCCATAGTTGAGTATCTGGTAATCCAGTCCGCGGTGGGCCAGGGCGCTGCGGATGCTCACGGAAGCCATGACGGAGCCGGCGTTCTTCTCCGTTACGAAGAGAATCTTGTCTGCCTGGCCCATGTCTTCCAGAACCCACTGTCCCAGGTCTTCATACTGGTTGTCCGCACCGGCGGGCGCCTGGATGAAGTTGCGGTATACCATGCCCAGGGCACCGGCTTTCTGGTCCAGCGGGGAAATCACCGGAACGCGGCCGTCCAAGCGCATCAGCACGGCTTCCAGGTCACGATTGGCAATGGGGCCCAGCACAAAGTCCGAGCGGCAGAGAGCCTCGGTGTCCGGCATGCCGGCATACAGGTCATATACGTGGGAGTGAATTTTGATTCCTTCGCTTTCCAGGTCTTTGAGGGCCATCAAGACGCCGGAGTAGAAGTCCATGTTGATTTCGCTGGAACCGTCGGCCGCCTTCAGGGGCAGCAGCAGGGAGAAGTCCACCTCGTCCCTTGTGCGTTCGGTCAGCAGCAGGCTGTCGGCGTTCTCCTCCTTCAGGACTTCCTCTGCGGGTTCCTGCAGGGTAACGGTGTCGGCCGGGGCGGGAATGACGGGCACCACCTCCTCCGCCACCGTTTCGGGCTCGACGGGCTGGGCGGGTGCCGGGGACGCTCCCTTCACGGGAATCTTGAGCACCTGGCGGGTGGCGAGCTTGCGGCTGGTGAGACCGTTGAAATCCAGAATCTCCTGGGCCGATACTCCGTAGCGGCGGGCGATATCGTCAATGTCTTCGTACCAGCGGACGGTGTGCTCCTTGTATCCCTGTGCCTGCGGAGCCTCCTTTGCGGGGGCTGCTTTCTGCACGGCGGGGGCCGGCCGCTCAGGCTCCCGGACTGTCGCCGCCTTGGGCTTTTGGGGCTCTACCGGGACAAGCAGGATGCTGCTTTTCTGCAGGCCCGTTTCCTTGAGGCTGGGATTGGCCTGGTACAGTTCCTCCTCCGTTACGCCATAGGCTTTGGCGATGCCGAAGAGCGTCTGGCGCTCCTGCACCAGATGGGCGTAATACACGATACCGTTCAGTTTCACCTTCTCCGTTGAGATGGCGACAGGGGTGGGGGTATAGTCCTGGGCCGGGGCTGCGGCGGAGCCAAGCAGCAGCAGGGTGGCGGCAAGGGCGATGTGAATTTTCATAGTACTTGTTTATAACGTGTTGGCAAAGTCTGTGAGTGCCTTGGCAAAAGCATCCCAGCCCAGCCTTTTCTTTTCCTCCAGGATGGCCTTCCGGCACTTCTCCCGGAGCTGGGGGTCTTCAAAATAACGGAGGATTTCTTTCCGTACGGCCGGGGCCGATACTTCCGCTGACACAATTCCCGTGCCACGCTCTCCGATGGTGCTCCTGAGGCCTCCCACGTCGGTGACCACCATGGGCACCTCGAAGTGGCAGGCGACGGAGCTGATACCGCTCTGGGTGGCGCTGCGGTAGGGAAGGACCACCAGGTCGGCCGCAGAGAAATAGCGCTTTACCTCCGAATCCCGGATATAGTCCGGGAATACTTTCACGCGGTCTTTTCCCGGAAGGGAATCCAGGATGGCCTGATACTTTTCAAAGGAGCCGTAGGGCTCTCCGGCCACCACCAGCTGGTATTCTTCCGGCAAGTCCCGGAAGGCTTCCAGCAGGATGTCCAGCCCCTTGTATTCCCGGATAAGGCCGAAGAACAGAAGGGTCTTTTTCCCCGGATCCAGGCCCAGGGCCTCGATGGCCTCTTTCCGGGGCAGTTTCTCCCCGAAGTGGGCGTACAGCGGATGGGGCCTGAGGATGTAGCGGGCATCCGGCCGAAGGGCCAGGAGGTCTTTTTCCACGGCATCGGCCATGACGATGAAACCGGAACAGCCCTTCACGAACCAGCGGTTCAGCGGGCGGTCGAACCAGTGGGGCTCGTGCGGAATCACATTGTCCAGCACCACCACGCTCTTGCAGCCGCAGTGACGGGCCACATAGCCCAGGGAGGGGGCAAACCAGCTCATCCAGTAGCGCATTACCAGCACGTCCGCCTTCCATTCCCGGATGGTGCGGGCGGCCAAAATCCAGGAAAAGGGATTCACCGTGTCCAGGATGGCCCGGGCCTCTACCGGCCGGGCCTCGTCTTCCGGGGTGACATACTGCGTCTTGCCGGGGAAGAGGAGGGAAGGGTACTGCCGGGAGAAATTGAGGGCCAGGGTATCATGACATTTTCCCAGTTCCTCCAGCAGGCTGGAGTTGAACTGGGAAATGCCTCCCCGAAGGGGATAAAAACTGGACAGGATGGCTATCCTCACCTTTTACTTCTTAGTGGTTTCCTTGGTCTTGATATAAGCGGCGTTAAGACCTGCCAGGAGGTCGTCGGTGATATCCAGGCGGGGGTCTCCGCAAACTACGGGGGTGGAGAGGATGCCGCCGGCGGTGGCCAGGATCATGGCATACTGGTGCTCCTCGTTATACTGGGTCACGAATTCGGCAATTGCGTTGGCAATCTGGTTCATCATCACCTGCTGCTCTTCGGCCATCTCCTGCTGCTTGCGCACGGCATACTCCTGGTACTCCTGCTGCTGCTGCTGGAGTTTCTGGTATTGGGCCTGGGCCACGGAGGTGGTAAGGAGGCCTTTGTCCACCTTGTTCTGGAAGTCGGAGGCGTCTTTCTCAAGTTTCTTGCCGCGACGGTCAATCTCGGCCTGGATGCCGCCGGTCTTGGTCTCGAACACGGAGTTGAGGTCGTTGGCCATGTCGTAGCCCTGCATCACTTTGTCCATGTTGAAGTAAACGATGCTGCCGGCCACAGCGGTGCTGTCCTGTGCGGGAGCGGCCTCGGCGGCGCCATTGTTGTTCTGCTTGCAGGATGCGGCGAGAACCACGGCAGCGGCGACGCCCAAAAGAAGAAGTGTCTTTTTCATTATTGTTACTGTTTTTACAAATATTCTTGAAGAGCGCAAAGTTAACTATTTTTTGCGGATTTCCGAAAGATAGGCCTGAATTGTTTTCTCCAGGCCCAGGTAAAGGGCATCGGAGATGAGGGCGTGGCCAATCGATACCTCGTCCGTCCACGGAATGGTGCGGATGAAATACGCCAGGTTTTCGAGGGAAAGGTCGTGCCCGGCGTTCAGGCCCAGGCCGCATTCCCTGGCCCGGAGGGCGGTTTGCAGATAGGGGCCGATGGCTTCGCCAGGGTTCCGGGGATAGTCCTCCGCATAGGCGGCGGTATAAAGCTCCACCCTGTCGGCCCCGCAGGCGGCGGCCCCTTCGGCCATGCGCGGGTTGGGGTCTATGAAGATGGAGGTGCGGATGCCCTTGGCATGGAAGGTTCGGCACAGGTCCGTGAGGAGGTCTTTGTTCTCCAGGGTGTCCCAGCCGGCGTTGGAGGTGATGGCATTATGCCCGTCCGGCACCAGCGTAACCTGGTCCGGCACCACTTCCAGCACCAGGTCCACGAAGCTTTGTACCGTGGGGTTGCCCTCGATGTTGAATTCCGTTGTGAGGAGCGGACGGATTTCGCGGACGTCGGCATAGCGGATATGGCGCTCGTCCGGGCGGGGATGCACGGTGATGCCTTCGGCCCCGAAGCCCTCGATATCCAGGGCGGCCTTGGTGACATCCGGCACGTTTCCACCCCGGGCGTTCCGCAGGGTGGCCACCTTATTTATATTGACGCTGAGTCGGGTCATCTTTCATTTTGCGCTTATATTCTACAAAAATAAGGAAAATTCTCAGAAATGTGTTAATTTTGGCGTTTGATTTTTACAGACTGTCATGAAAATAGGGTATTTCATTCTCAGAGATGAGCTCAGGGCCGATGCCCGTATGCTCTCGCTCCTGAAGGACCTGGAGCAGGCCACCTTTGAGGTATACGAGATTCGTACGAAAAACGACGTGAGGCCGGAAACGGACCTGGTCCTTTCCATGGGCGGGGACGGTACCTTCCTCTCTGCCGCCCATGTGGTGGCCGATATCGGCCTTCCCATCCTGGGGGTGAACTTCGGCCGCATCGGCTTCCTTTGCGAGAACCGGCCCGAGGATGTGCGCCGTGCGCTCGTGGAAGGGGATTTCCGCATCGAGTACCGTACGGTGCTCAATGCCACCCTCAAGGGACCGGAGGCGCGCAAGACCATCGGCATGCTGCCCTATTCCGTGAACGAAGTGGCGCTGCACCGCTCCGGCTCGGCCGTGTTGGGCATCCACGTGAGCATTGACGGGGAGCCGCTGCCCACCTATTGGGCCGACGGCCTTATCGTGGCCACCTCTTCCGGTTCCACGGCCTATTCCCTGAGCGTGGGCGGGCCCATCTGCATGCCGGACACCAAGGTGCTGGTGGTGGCGCCTATCGCCCCGCACAACCTGAACGTGCGGCCCATCGTGCTGCCGGAGACGGCCAAGGTGGACATTTCCTTCGAGTCCCGGGACGGCCGTGCCACCATGTCCACGGACAACCGGGTGGTGGAAATCCAGCCGGATTGGAGCATCCATGTAGAGATGGCACAGTTTTCGCTTAAACGTATCCGGCTCTCCCAGTCCGGCTTCGTGAAGGCCCTTACCTCGCGTCTGTTCTGGGGAGAAGATATGAGAAACAATGGATAACAAAACCTTACCCAAACACGTCTCCATCATCATGGACGGGAATGGCCGATGGGCCAAGGCCCGCGGTCTGGACCGTACCTACGGTCATGCGGAAGGGGTGGAGAGCGTCCGCGCCTGCATGGAATTCGCCGTCGAGAAGGGCATTGAATACTTGTCGGTCTATGCCTTCTCCGAGGAAAACTGGAACCGTCCCGCCTATGAGGTGAACGCCCTCATGGAACTGATGATGAAAGCCATGATAAAGGAGACGGAGACTTTCCTTAAGAATCACGTCCGTTTTCTGGTGCTGGGAAACCGCGCCCGTCTGTCAGAGTCCATCAACCGGACCATCGACGACCTGGAGCGGAGTACTTCCCAAGACTACGGCACCACCCTCATCCTTTTTGTGAGCTACAGTGGCAAGTGGGATATCCTGCAGGCCATGAAAAAGGCGGCTGCAGAGCTCTCCCGGGAAGATTTCCAGAAAATGGAACTCTCCGATTTCGACCGTTACCTGGTAACGGCCGGCATCCCGGACCCGGATCTTCTGATTCGCACATCCGGAGAAATCCGCATCTCCAATTATCTGCTCTGGCAGACGGCCTATACGGAATTCTATTTTACGGACGTTCTGTGGCCGGACTTCCGCAAGGAGGAGTTTGCCAAGGCCCTGGAAGCCTATGCGCAGCGGGACCGCCGCTATGGAAAAGTGAAATAAAATGCTTACCTTTGCAAGATAACGTTTCTTAGGAATGACTGTAAAAAAGATACTTTGCTTTGCGGCTCTCATGCTGGCGGCCCTGGGGCTCCGTGCCCAGAGCGGCGCGGGAGGCGTGGAAGTAGATTATAACCGCCCCAAGTCATATGTGGTGGGCGGCGTCGGCATCGAGGGAAACCAGTATTTCAACGAGCATCAGATCCTGCAGCAGGTGGGCTTGCAGAAGGGACAGACCATCACCGTCCCCGGCGAGGATGTTACCGGCGTAGTGAAGCGCCTGGTGGCCCAGCGTTATTTCGAAGACGTGGCCGTGGTGGTGGATTCCCTGAATGCATCGGCCGATACGGCCTGGTTCAAGGTGGTGGTGCGGGAACGTCCCCGCGTATCCCGCTGGACGTATTCCGGCGTCAAGTCCGGTGAGAGAAAGGACCTTCAGGAGCGTCTGAACCTGCGTCCCGGCCGGGAATACTCGGAGTATGTGAAGAATACTTCCATAGATATCATCAAGCGTTACTATAAGGAGAAGGGTTACTTGAAGGTGGAGGTGAGTGTGGATGCCGTGCGGGACACCATGATCCGCAGCGCCATGAGGGTGAATTTCAATGTGAACAAGGGCCCCAAGATCCGTATCAAGGACATCAATTTCATCGGCAACAAGCATGTCTCCGAACGGAAACTGGCCAAGAACATGAAGGAGACCCACGCCAACAAATGGTACAATCTCTTCAAGTCCAAGAAATTCAAGGAGAAGGAGTACGAGAACGACCGCAAGACGGTGCTGGACGCCTTCAACGAGGCCGGTTACCGGGACGCCCGTCTGGTCAGGGATTCGGTGTACTTTACCAAGGACGGGAAACACCTGGCCATCGACATGGTCTTTGACGAGGGTGAGAAATACTACTTCCGCAACATTACCTGGACGGGTAACTCCGTCTATCCCACGGAAGCGCTCAACAACATCCTGCAAATCAAAAAGGGTGACGTCTACGATATGGTTACCCTGAACAAGCGCCTCAAGGGCGGCGGAAAAGAGAATGAGTACGACGTGTCCAAACTGTACCGTGACAACGGCTTCCTCTTTTTCCAGGTAACCCCCGTGGAGGTGAATATCCAGAAAGACTCCGTAGACCTGGAGGTGAGAATCGCCGAAGGCAAGCCCGCCACCATCAATGACGTAATCATCAACGGCAACGACCTCACCAACGAGCGGGTGGTCCGCCGCCAGGTGATGACGCGTCCGGGCTATCTGTTCAGCCAGTCGGACTTTGAGCGTTCCATCCGTGAAATCGCTTCCATGGGCCAGTTCGACCCGGAAGCCATCATGAAGGCGGGCGGCTATGCCATCCTCCCGAATCAGCTGAACAATACGGTGGACGTCGTCTATAATGTAAAGGAGAAGCCCTCTTCCCAGCTGGAACTCTCCGGCGGTTGGGGCGGCAACACCTTCGTGCTCACGGCCGGCGTAAGTTTCAACAACTTTTCTACGCGCCGGATGCTGGAAAAAGGGGCCTGGCGGCCTGTTCCGCTGGGAGACGCCCAGAACCTCGCGTTCCGTTTCCAGACCAACGGCCGATACTACACCAACCTGAGCGCCAGTTTCACGGAGCCCTGGCTCTTCGGCAAGAAACCTACGTCCCTGAGCATCTCCGGCTACTATTCCAAGATGACGGACTCCTACCTGGCCATCGGCATCCTCTCCACGGACAAGATGTTCGAGGTGTTCGGTTTCAACGCCGGGCTGGGTACGCGGCTCAAGTGGCCCGACAACTACTTCGTGTTGTCCGGCTCGGTCAACTGGCAAACCTATAAGCTCACCAACTGGACCAACAGCTATTTTGCCTTCAACGACGGTGTTTCCCACAACCTGAGTTTCAATGTAAATCTGTCCCGAAATTCCTCCGACCAGCAGATTTACCCCCGTACGGGTTCGGAGTTTTCGCTGTCCCTGCAGTTCACGCCTCCGTACTCTCTGTTCCGGCGTTACACCTATAACGATAATGGAGAAAAGGTAAAGGTAAACAGCTGGAAAGACGTGAATTACGACGACTGGACGGCCGCCCAGCGTTACAAATGGATAGAATACCACAAGTGGAAGTTCAACGGAACGGTGTACACCAAACTGGTGGGAGACCTGGTGCTCATGACCCGCGCACAGTTCGGCTTCCTGGGCTACTATAACAGAAACTGGGGTTATTCTCCCTTCGAGAACTTCCAGGTGGGTGGTGACGGTATGTCCGGTTACATGACGTATGGTGCGGAAATCGTTTCCCTCCGCGGTTATACGGACTATTCCCTTACGCCACGGAAGGTGACGCCCTATAGCCAGAACGGTATCAGCTATGCCGGTAACCTGTATGACAAGTTTACGGTAGAGCTTCGTTACCCGGTCATCCTGCAGCCGCAGAGCACCATCTATGCCCTCCTGTTCCTGGAAGGCGGTAACTGCTGGAGCGACATCCGCGAATTCAATCCCTTCCACATCAAGCGCAGCGCCGGTGTGGGCGTGAGGGTGTTCCTCCCGATGATCGGCCTGCTGGGTGTAGACTGGGGCTACGGATTTGACGATACCCAGAACGGAAAGAGCCAGTTCCACTTTGTCCTGGGTCAGCAGTTCTAATCAGGTACGGTATTTGTTAGCATAATTCTTTGGTGAATGAAGTTTATTTTTGAAAATTAAATTATTGAAAATATGAAAAAACTTTTTGTCGTCGCCCTTGCGGCACTTGCTACCCTCACTGCCTCTGCCCAGCAGTTCGGCCGTGTGAATTTCAATGAGATTGTGATGTTGGCTCCCGAAATGGATGCAGCCCGCGAGGCCATTGCCGCCTCCCAGAAAGAGGCCGAGGAAACCTATTCCTCCATGCTGGAAGAGTACCAGGGCAAGATGACCCAGTACCAGCAGAAGCAGGCCACCTGGACGGCCGCCATCAAGGAAAGCAAGGAGCGTGAGCTCATGGAAATCCAGAACCGTATCCAGGAATTCCAGCAGTCCATCTCCCAGGAACTCCAGCAGCAGCAGGCCCAGCTCACCGCTCCCATCCAGGAGAAGGCCAACAAGGTGGTTTCCGAGATTGCCAAGGCCAAGGGCCTTACCGCCCTGTTCGACGCCACCCAGGCCATCTACTTCGATGAGACCAAGGTGATTGACATCACCCCCGAGGCCCGCAAAGCCATGAACATCCCCGACAGCCGCACCCTCGAAAGCCTCCAGGCCGAACTCCAGGCCCAGGCTCAGGCCCAGCAGCAGTAATTCGTTTTGAATAAAGGAAGATTCTTTACAGAAAAAAATTGGGAATTCGCTTTTAATTCTTTACATTTGTAATGGAATTGAAGCGAATTCCTTTTTATTTATAACCATAAACACTAAAACATCGTTTTTGTAATGAAAACAACTGACATCATGGCACGCCTCCAGGCCAAGTACCCGCTGGAGAAAGAGTATCTGCAGGCGGTTCAGGAAGTTCTGGAATCCATCGAGGATGTGTACAACCAGCATCCCGAGTTTGAGAAGGCCAAGATTGTGGAGCGTCTGGTAGAGCCGGACCGCATCTTCACCTTCCGCGTAACCTGGATAGACGACAAAGGCGAGGTCCAGACCAACACCGGCTATCGCATCCAGTTCAACAGTGCCATCGGTCCCTATAAGGGTGGTCTCCGCTTCCACAAGGCGGTAACCCCTTCCATGCTCAAGTTCCTGGGCTTCGAGCAAACCTTCAAAAATGCCCTCACCACTCTGCCGATGGGCGGAGCCAAGGGCGGCAGTGACTTTGACCCCGTGGGCAAGTCCAACGACGAAATCATGCGTTTCTGCCAGGCTTTCATGCTGGAGCTGTGGAACTGCATCGGCCCGGACCAGGATATCCCTGCCGGAGATGTGGGTGTGGGCGGTCGTGAGATTGGCTACCTCTATGGCATGTACAAGAAGCTGGCCCGCCAGTACAACACCGGTGTCCTTACCGGAAAGGGCGGCACCTGGGGCGGCTCCATCCTTCGTCCGGAGGCCACCGGCTTCGGTGCCCTGTACTTCACTCAGCACCTGCTGCAGAAGGCCGGAAAGGACATCAAGGGCAAGAAAGTGGCCCTGTCCGGCTTCGGCAACGTGGCCTGGGGCGCTGCAACGAAGGCCCGCGAGCTGGGCGCCAAGGTGGTGGCCATCAGCGGCCCCGACGGCGTCTGCGAAATTCCCGACGGCATTACCCCGGAAATGATTGACTACATGCTGGTCATGCGTGCCTCCAACCGCAACAAGGTACAGGATATGGCCGACAAATTCCCCGGAGCGGTCAAGTTCACCGCCGGCAAGAAGAGCTGGTGTGTCCCCGTGGATATCGCCCTCCCTTGCGCCTTCCAGAACGAGCTGTCCGAGGAAGATGCCAAGGAGCTGAAGGCCAATGGCTGCTGGTGCTGCTGCGAGGTGTCCAACATGGGCTGCCAGCCCGGTGCCATCCATTTCTTCCAGCATAACGGCATCCTCTTTGCTCCCGGCAAGGCCGTGAACGCGGGCGGCGTGGCCACTTCCGGCCTGGAAATGACCCAGAATGCAGAGCACATCTCCTGGGACGCCAAGGAAGTGGACGAAAAGCTGCATTTCATCATGAAGTCCATCCACGAGCAGTGCGTAAAGTATGGCACCCAGCCGGACGGCAGCGTGGATTACGTGAAGGGCGCCAATATTGCCGGTTTCATGAAGGTGGCCACCGCCATGCTGGAGCAGGGAACCATCTAAAACCAAAGACTTTGTACCCGGGTGCCTCATTTGGGTGAGGCACCTTTTTTATGTATAAAAAAGATGGTTATCTGCCAATTTATGCTTAAATTTGCAGACTAAACCGATTCAATTTGAACGTGATGAAAAATTTACAGATGGCAGGAGTTCTCCTGCTTGCCGCAGCGGCCCTCTGGTCTTGCCGGGAAGGCCGCAGCAAGGCGGAACGCCTGCTTGAGAACTATGCTCAGGTGACCATTCCCGCTCCGGACCTTTCGGGAATCACCGACAATGGTAAGGAGGTTCTGAATCTGTATCGTTTCGCCGCCGACGAGGCCGACGCCATTTACTGGAAGCAGGTCTTCGGGGACAAGGCTTTCTTCAGTGCCCTCCCTGCGGCGGAGCGTGAGTTCGCCTATGTCAACTACGGTCCCTGGAACCGCATTGACAGGCAGCCGTTTATCGACGGTTTCGGCCCCAAGCCCGCGGGCGCCCGTTTTTATCCGGAAGACATGACGGACCAGGAATTCGAGGCCCTGGACAATCCGGACAAGGAAAGCCCTTATACGCTTATCCAGCGCAATACCCAAGGGGGACTGGACGTGGTGTGGTATCACGACGCCTATGCCCCCCAGGTCAAGAAAATTGCCGATTATCTGCGTGCTGCCGCCGACATCACCATCAAGGAGAGCGTCCGTGCATACCTGCTCAAGAAGGCCGATGCCCTCCTGACGGACAACTACTACGAGAGCGACTACGCCTGGCTTCAGATGGACGACAGCAAGATGGACCTGGTGATTGGCCCCAACGAGACCATCGATGACGAGCGTTATGGAATAAAGGCCTCCTACGGTGCCTACGTGCTGCTGAAGAACCTGAACCGCACTGCCAGCCTGAACAAGATTACCCGCCGTCTGCCCGAGCTGCAGGCCTCCCTGCCCGGCAATCCCGAGTACCTCACTTTCGTTCCCGGCGTGGCTTCCAACATTTTCTCCTGCGACGTAATTTACTACGGCGGTTATACCAACGCCGGCTATAAGGTGATAGCCATCAATTTCCCTTACGACGCCAAGGCCCAGGAAGATTTCGGCACCCGCACCATCCTCTTTGACAACATCATCCGCGAGAAGTTCAACCGCACCGTGTTCCCGGCGGGCAATGTGCTGCTGGAATCGGCCGACCGCGCTCACCTGGACGCCAACGCCTTCTACTGGAATATCGTCTTCCGCGAGGTGGCCAAGGGCCTGGGCGTGAAGGAAACCGTGAACGGAAAGGGCACCGTGGCCGAGGCCCTGGGCAATGAGGCCCTTACCATGGAAAAGGCCAAGTCCAACGTCCTGGGCGCCTTCCTGTGCATGCAGGAGGTGGAAGCCCACCGTGTGGATGCCCTCATCATGAAAAATGACGTGATTGCCACCTTCGTGGCCAATGTCATCCGTTCTTCCCGTTTCGGGGACGGTGACGCCACGGGACGCGCCAACCTCCTCATCTACAACTACCTTTTGGAGAAGGGCGCCATTTCCCGCCAGGCTTCCGGCAAATATGTGATTGACTATGCCGCCACCGAGCAGGCTGTCTCTTCCCTGGGAGAGGATCTCCTCCGGATTCAGGCCACCGGTGACCGCACCGCCGCCGAAGAAATGGTGGCCCGCTACGCTGTTGTGAGTTCCACCCTCAAGGCTGATATCGTGAATCTGGAACTGGAAAAGATTCCCGTCGATATCCGCGTAAAATACGAATAATCAAAAAGTTTCTATAATGGCTAAGAAATTCAACCTTAAGTATTGGGTGTTCCTGCCGCTGGTGATTCTCATCACCGTCTTCCTCTGGGCCGTGCCCGTTTCCTTCTATGGCATCGAAGCCCTGACCGTGGTGCAGCAGCGGGTGATAGCCCTCTTCGTGTTCGCCGCCCTCATGTGGATTTTTGAGTTCATCCCCAACTGGTCCACCTCCCTGCTGGTCATTGTGATTGCCCTCCTGACCATCTCCAACAAGGGTATCGGCTTTTTCTGTGATCCGCAGTATGGCACGCTGGTGCCCTATGCCCGCATCATGAGCTCCATGGCCGACCCTGTGGTGATGCTCTTCCTGGGCGGCTTCGTACTGGCCATCATGGCCGAGAAGTACGGTCTGGACGTAACCCTGGCCCGGGCCCTGCTGAAACTCTTCGGCACCAAGCCGGAGATTGTGCTGCTGGGCTTCCTCATCATGATTTCCGTCTTCTCCATGTTCATGTCCAACACCGCCACCGCCGCCATGATGCTGGCCCTCCTCACCCCGGTGCTCTCCAAGCTTCCGGCCGATGACAAGGGAAAGATCGGCCTGGCGCTGTCCATTCCCGTGGCCGCCAACCTGGGCGGTATCGGCACGCCTATCGGCACGCCGCCCAACGCCACAGCCAAGGGCGCCCTGGAGCAGGCCGGTATCGACGTGAGCTTCGGCGAGTGGTGCCTTCACATGATTCCCTACGTGATTGTCATGATTCTGATTGCCTGGGTGCTGCTGCGCTTCCTCTTCCCCTTCAAGACAAAGAAACTGGTTTTGGAGATACCGGAGAGCCTGGTGAAGAAAGACTGGAAACTGTATGTGGTGTGGATTACCTTCGTGGGCACCATCCTTTTGTGGGCCACGGAGCAGATTACCCATATCAACTCCAATATCGTCGCCCTCATTCCGCTGGGCGTGTTCACGGCTACGGGCCTGTTCGGCAAGGAGGAAATCAAGGAGATTAACTGGAACGTGCTGTGGCTGGTGGCCGGAGGCTTTGCCCTGGGTTACTGCCTGCAGGATACCGGTCTGGCCAAGGTCTTGATTCAGGCCATTCCTTTCGGCAGCATGTCCGTGGTGCTGGTGCTGGTTATCGCCGGCCTGGTGTGCTACCTGCTCAGTAACTTCATCTCCAACTCCGCCACGGCGGCCCTGCTTATCCCCATCCTCATTGTGGTGGCCAACGGCATGGCCGACCCTGCCGCCGCCAACAACGCCGATTTCCTGGCCATGGGCGGCACATCGGCCATGATTATCTTCATTGCCGTTTGCGCTTCCATCGCCATGCTCTTCCCCATCTCCACGCCTCCGAATGCCATTGCATCCGCCACCGGCATGGTAGAGACCAAGGACATGACCAAGGTGGGTCTCATCATCGGCATCGTCGGCTTTGTGCTGGGTTATTTCTGGCTTACCAAAATTTATCCGTTTGCATAACATGAAAAAAACAATACTGATTGCTTTGGCAGCGCTGCTTACCGGCGGCGCTGCCTTTGCGCAGGAAGAAAAACCTGCGCACTTCAAGCTTTACGGCTTTATCCGTAACTACATGGTGGCCGACAGCCGCGCCGTGAACGCCGGCACCGAAGACCTTTATTTCTACATGCCCAAGGACGTGAACATGACAGACGGGTTCGACGCCAACGACGGCTTCAATTGGCGCTTCGTGTCCCTTACCACCCGCCTGGGCCTGGACGTGTCCGGCTACAAGTGGGGCAGCATGGGCGTTTCCGGCAAAGTGGAGGCCGATTTTTACTACCTCAGCGGTTCCACGCCCACCCTGCGCCTGCGTCAGGCCTTCATGAAACTGAATTGGGACAACAGCCCGGTGAGCCTCACCATCGGCCAGGCTTGGCATCCCATGGCGGCCGACATGCCCCACATGAACAACCTGGAAACCGGTGCGCCCTTCAATCCGTTCAACCGCAGTCCGCAGCTGACGGCCGACATTGCCCTGGGGTCCGGCATCACCCTTACGGCCAGCATGCTGTACCTGAACCACTACCTGCCCACCGGTCCCGCCGGCAAGAGCAAGGATTACTATAAATACGGTCTTCCGGAATTCTATCTGGGGGTGAGCTACCGCAGCGCCAAGTTCCTGGGCCGCGTAGGTGTGGATATGGTGAATATCCGTCCCTACCGCACCATTACGGACTGGCGCGTGCAGGACGGCGGCGGCAAGACCATTCAGGTGAAGAGCCTCCTTACCACCTTCTCGCCGTTCCTCTTTGCCCAGTACACCAACGGCCTGTTCCAACTCCGCGCCAAAACCATCCTGGCCCAGGCCGGCGAGCACATGAACCTGCTGAGCGGCTACGGCGTCCATTCTTTTAACGACGACGGCACCATCACCTACACCCCCATGCAGGACTGGGCCTCCTTCGTCAGCTTCTCCTACGGCAAGAAGTTCCAGGTGATGGCCATGCTGGGCTACATGAAGCAGCTGGGCACCACCAAGGACCTGGCCGACAACCGGCTGTGGCTGAACACATCGGCCGATACCAAAATCCAGCAGGCCTTCCGTGCCACGCCCACCGTGGCCTGGAATCTGGGAAAATTCACGGTATCCCTGGAGTATAACCTCACCGCCGCCGAGTTCGGGACCGGCGACTTCGACAGCCGCGGCCTGCAGCGGCTTCCCGCTCCCGGCGCTCCTGCGGCGGCTCCCCACTGGGTGCTGAACCACCGCTTCATCTGCATGACCAAGTTTAACTTCTAGAAACTGTATCGACATGGGAGCATTTCACGCATACGACATCCGCGGTATCTGGGGCAAAGACTGGGACCTGGATATAGCTTATAAGGTAGGATACTTTGTTCCCCAGCTTCTGAAGGCCGGCAAGGTGCTTGTGGGCCGCGACTGCCGCGTCTCCTCCGACGAGATTCATGACGCGGTGGTAAGAGGCATCAACGATGCCGGGGCCGATGTTTACGATATCGGCCTCAGCTCTACGCCGATGGTGTACTTCGGCACCGCCAACTACGGTTTTGACGCCTCCATCCAGATTACGGCCAGCCACAACCCGGCGCAGTACAACGGCATGAAGGTGTCTACTACCGATGCGCAGGCTGTGGGCTTCGACGCCGGCCTGGGGCAGATCAAGGCCTGGATAGACGAGGGAAAACCCACCCCCGTGGCCGCCAAACGCGGTCAGGTGTTCCAAAAGGAGATTATGGCCGATTACCTGGCCTTCATGCGCAAGTTCGTGAAGGACTACAGCGGCCTCACCATTGCCATGGACCTGTCCAATGGAATGGCCAACCTCTTTGCCAAGGAAATCTTCGGCACCGGCGGCAACATCCACTATCTCTTCGATACCCTGGACGGCCGTTTCCCCAACCATGAGCCCAACCCCCTCATCGAGAAGAACTGCTTCCCGCTGGAGGAAAAGGTACGTGAGGTGAAGGCCGATGCCGGCGTCATCTACGACGGAGACGCAGACCGCGTGATGTTCGTGGACGAGAAAGGGCAGTTCATCTCCCCGGACCTGATGATAGCCCTCATGGGCAACTATTTTGTGAAGGAACGCGGTCTCAAGGGCCTGGTGCTGCAGGATATCCGTTCCTCCAAGGCCGTAGGGGAGTACCTGGCTCCCATGGGCTGCGAGATGCGCACCTGGAAGGTGGGCCGTGCCTTTGCCGCCAGCAAACTCCGTGAGATTGACGGCGTGTGGGGCGGGGAACTGGCCGGTCACTACTATTTCCGTGACTTCTTCTACAGCGACAGCGGCCTGCTGGCTTCCATCATCCTGCTCAATATCGTGGCCGGTTTCAAGAAGGAAGGCAAAACGCTGTCCCAGGCCATCGCCGAGATTGTCCGTTACCAGAATTCCGGAGAAATCAACTATCGCATAGAGGACAAGAAGGGCGCCATGGACGCCGTGAAGGACTATTTCATGGCCCAAGAAAAGGCTACGGCCTTCATGGACTTCGACGGCTACCGCGTAGAATTCCCCGACTGGTGGTTCAATATCCGTCCTTCCAACACGGAACCTTATCTTCGTTTCATTTGCGAGGCAACATCGGCCCAGCTTTTGCAGGAGAAGATTGCTCAAACCGACGCCATCCTGGTGAACCAGTTTGGCGGCAAGCGATAATCTATGAAGAAAGTACTGACCCTAAGCCTCTTACTCTTTTGTTCCGCTCTTTCCCTGAAGGCCCAGGAAGAAGATATCAGCCGTGAGGCCGATTCTCTCCGTTATACCTTCGGAAGGCAGGAAGTGAAACCCGCCACCCTGCGTACCACCGCCTATGGAGATACGCTGGATACCGGGAATCCGGCCATCAAGGTGGTGCTGTACAACAACGGAACATACCGCTACGTGAAAGACCCTGCCCTGCACGCGACGGACAGTGTCTTCACGGAATACTGGGACGAGAAAGCCGTGAATCCCTACCGCGAAGACCCGGACCCCATTCCGGACCGCTTTTCCATCTGGGTGGTGGATTCGCTGGACTCCTATGTGTGCCCCAACGTGACGCATCCCCGTTCCCTGTTCGGCTACCGCCGCGGCCGCCGGCACCAGGGCATAGACCTTCCTTATCCTTCCGGAACGCCGGTTCCCGCCACGTTTGACGGCAAGGTGAGGATATCGGCCTATGTGGGCGGATACGGCAACCTGGTGGTGATTCGCCATGCCAACGGCCTGGAGACTTTTTACGGCCATCTTTCGCGCCGGGACGTGGAAGCAGGGGATTGGGTGAGCGCCGGAGACATCATCGGCCTGGGCGGCTCTACCGGCCGTTCCACCGGCCCGCACCTGCATTTTGAGACGCGCTACCGGGGCGCCGCCTTCGACCCCGCCTGGCTCATTGACTTTGAAACGGGCACCCTGCGCCACCGCCTGCTGAAGATTCGCAGCTGGTACTTCAACCCCAACCAGCGCTATGTGCAGAATGTGGATGACGAGGATGAGATTTTCCGCACGGACGAGGAAGACCGCCTCCTGGCCGAGGAGCAGGCCAAGAAAGAGGCTGCCGCCCGTGCCGCCGCAGAGGCCGCTGCCATGCGTTATCACACCGTGAGGAAGGGAGATACCCTCTCCAGCATAGCCCGCCGCTACCACACGTCCGTAGACCGGATATGCCAGCTTAACAGCATCAAGAAATCCACGGTCCTGAAAGTGGGCAGAAGGTTGAGGGTAAGGTAATTACTTGAGCTTGGAATTATAGTGCGGATGCACTTTTCCTTTGATGATATTCTGCAGTTTGCCGG
>CAMOKK010000005.1 GCA_946617545.1 uncultured Bacteroidales bacterium
GGTCGATGTCGTTGAACAGGAGGTTTCCGTCCACTACCATGAATTCGTCCTGGGGGAAGTCGAAGGTCTGGTCAATTAGGTCGATGTACTTGTTTTTCATCAGCTTTTATGGGGTTTAATCGTGCAAATATACGCAAAAAGTGTTACATTTGTGAGAATGTACGCCAGGAAAGTCATATTTATCTTTCTGCTTGCTGCGGGTCTTGCGGCCTGCAGCACCACACGCTCGCTCTCGGAAGGGGAGTACCTGCTGAGAAAGAACACCATTGTGGCCGATGACCCCTCGTTCCAGGTATCCACGCTGGGCTCCTATATCGGCCATAAACCCAATTCCTATGTTCTGGGGGTGAACCCGCTGCTGTCCGTGTACAACTGGAGCGGGGACGGCTCCACGCCCTTCCGGCGCTTTCTGAGGAAGATAGGCTCCCAACCCGTCATCTACGACCCCGAGAAGGTGAGCCAGGGTGTGGCCAACCTGCAGAACCACCTGCAATACATCGGCTTTTACGGCTCCCAGGTGGAGAGCAAGGTGGACGTAAAGAAGAAGAAAGCTTATGTAACGTATTCGGTAAAGCTTGGCAAACGCTACAAAATCAGCGAAATAGAATACGATATTCCCGACTACGGAAGCTTCTCGCAAGAATTCGCGCAGGACCTTCCCAACAGCACCTTGGCTGCCGGAGACTTCCTCTCGGAGGAAGCCTTGGAAAAGGAGGCGGAGCGTTCATCGGCCTATTTCAGGACCATCGGCTACTACGGCTTCACCAAGTCGTTCTATGTCTTTGAGGCCGATACGCTGGCCCGGGACGGCACCGTCCGCCTCAAGGAGACCATCCGGGACTATGCCCTGGGAGACAGCCCTTCATCGGCCCGGATGCACCGGAAATTCCATTTGGGAGAGGTGACCATCACGCATCCGGAAAAGCCCGTCATCCGTACTTCCACCCTGGAGAACCTGAATATCCTGCGCCCGGGGCAACGATACAACGAGGAGGATATCAACACCAATTACAGCCGCTTTTCTTCCGTGGGCATGCTCACGGGCGTGAACATAGAACTGAATCCCGTCACGGACACCACGGTGAATTGCAACATCTCCCTGCGTTCTTCCCGGCTGCAGGGCTTCAAGGTGAACCTGGAAGCATCCGTGAACTCTACGGGCCTTATCGGCGTGTCGCCGCAGCTCACGTACTACCACCGGAATATCTTCCACGGAGGAGAGCAGTTCAACCTGGGCCTCACCGGCAACTTCCAGTTCCAACCCAGGACCAAGGCCCATACCACGGAACTCAACGTCTCCACGACGCTTCGCTTCCCCAAGTTCATCGGCCTGCCCAACCGCGTTTTCAAAGGGCCCAATCTGCCGCGCACGGATGTGACGGCGGCCTTCACCTATCAGGACAGGCCGGAATTCCGCCGCACGGTCATTTCCACCGCCTTTACGTATAACGGACGCATCGGGAATAACCTGTTTTACCAGCTTTCTCCGCTCAGGCTTAATGTGACCCACCTGTACAACATGGACCTGGATTTCATGACTAAACTCTTGAAAACCAACCCCTTTGTATTCATGGCATACAATGACCGCTTTGACCTGGGGGTAAGTTCCATGCTTTATTACACCACCAACTCGGCGGCCGTGCCGCAGACGCCTTATCATTATGCGCGCCTGGCTGTCGATTTGTCCGGTAACTTCCTGAGCCTGTTCAACAAACTTCTCCCGCAGAAAGACAATCAACGCTTGATATGGCAAACGCCCTATGCCCAATATGTCCGCCTGGACCTCAATCTGGGAAAGGTGTTCCGCTTTGGAAAGGAAGACAGGCAGGCCCTGGCCCTGCACTGGCAGAGCGGCGCCGCCTACGCCTACGGCAATTCCGCTTCCGTTCCGGTGGAAAAACAATTTTATGCCGGCGGAGCCATGTCCATGCGTGGCTGGCAAGCCCGTGCGCTGGGCCCCGGCACCTCCTCGGAAACCTACGGCTTTGCCATTCCCAGTCAGATAGGAGAGATAAAACTGGAAGCCAATGTAGAGTATCGCTTTCCGCTCGTTTCCAAACTGGAAGGGGCCCTCTTCGTGGACGCCGGCAATATCTGGGATTTTACCGAAAGCGAAATCGACCAAGGAGCGAAATTCAGTCTCAAAACCCTTCCGGAAAGCATTGCCATGGACTGGGGCTTCGGTTTCCGCCTTAACCTGAACCTGATTCTCATCCGCCTGGATATGGGTATCCGTCTCCGGGACCCTGCCCGCCCCAAGGGAGAGCGCTGGGTTCCCACGAACGAGTGGCTAAACGGCAACTACGCAGTCCATTTCGGCGTGGGATATCCGTTCTAACCCTTAGGATAATATTTGGGCCAGCAGGCCTCCAAATAGGCTTTAAGGATGTCTTCGTGCCTGTTTTTGGCCGGCTCATAGAAAACCGTTCCCCTCAGGGCGTCCGGCATGAACTCCATGTCTACGAAGTGCCCGGGATAGTCGTGGGCATACTTGTATCCGTCGGAGTAATTGAGTTCTTTCATGAGCTGCGTGGGCGCATTGCGGATGGGGAGGGGAACCGGCTGGTTGCCGGACTGTTTCACCTCTGCCAAGGCCTTTTCCAGGGCCATGTAGGAAGCGTTGCTCTTGGGAGAGGAGGCCAGGTAGACGGTGGTCTCGGCCAGGGGAATCCGGCCTTCCGGCATCCCTATCTTGGACACCACCTCAAAGCAGGCATTGGCCAGCAGCAGGGCATTGGGATTGGCCAGCCCCACGTCTTCGGACGCGCTCAGGCAAAGGCGCCGGGCAATGAAAAGCGGGTCTTCGCCGCCGTCAATCATGCGGGCCAGGTAGTAGATGGCCGCGTTGGGATCGCTTCCCCGGATGCTCTTGATAAAGGCCGATATGATGTCGTAGTGCATCTCGCCGTCCTTGTCATAGATGGCCATGTTTTCCTGGACGGAAGAAGTGACCGTCTGGTTGTCAATTACAACAGGGGACTTGCCGGCTTGTGCATCCACCACCAATTCCAATACGTTGAGCAGTTTGCGGGCATCTCCGCCGCTGTAACGCATGAGGGCGTCGCTTTCCTTCAGCTCTATCTTCTTTTCCTTCAGCAGGACATCCTCCTTCAGGGCCCGGTCCAGGAGGATTTGCAAATCGGCCTTTTCCAGCGGTTTCAGAACAAAGACCTGGCAGCGGGACAGAAGGGGAGTGATAACCTCGAAGGAAGGGTTTTCCGTGGTGGCTCCCACCAACACGATGGTGCCGTTCTCCACCGCTCCCAGAAGGGCGTCCTGCTGGGCTTTATTGAAACGGTGGATTTCGTCGATGAACAGGATGGGGGCTCCCTTCTGCTGGAAAAGACCGTTCCCGCGGGCCTTGTCAAAGACTTCCCGGACATCCTTTACCCCGGCCGTGACAGCGCTGAGGGTAAAGAAATCCCGGTCCAACGTCTGGGCGATGATATGGGCCAGGGTGGTTTTTCCCACACCGGGAGGGCCCCAGAGAATAAAGGAACTTAGGTTCCCGCTCTCTATCATCTTCCTGAGGATACAGCCCTCTCCCACCAGATGCCGCTGGCCAACATACTGGTCCAACGTGGAGGGTCTGAGCCGCTCAGGGAGCGGAGGAAGCATCTGGGAAGAGGCCGACATTTAGATTTCCTTGGAAAAAACCCTGCGGCGGCGCTTGAAATCTTTCCGGTATATATTCCAAATGTTCTGCACCTTGGTGTTGGTTTCCATCTCGGCGTTGGATTCTCCGTACTGGAAACCACCCGCAATGAGGTTGGGAATAATCTCGTTGAAGAGCATGGCATGCACCCCGCGGTTCTGGTATTCCGGGTCTACGGCTATGAGCATGAGCTCCAGGGCTTCCTCGTGCTTGATGTACAGGGATTTGAGAAGATACCACCAGCCCAGCGGGAACAGGTAGCCGCGGCTCTTTTGGACGGCATGGACAATGGAGGGCATGGTAAGGGCCATGGCAATGAGTCTGCCCTCCGCGTCCTCTACCAGTGTGACGTATTTGAAGTTCAGCACGCCCAAAAACGCGTCTATGTAGTATTCTACCACATCCGGGGGGAAAACGGTAAAATCGTACAGTTTGCTGTAGGTACGGTTAATCAGGTCAAAAAACTTCTGCCCATAGTTTTCCTTCCTTATCACCTTCCTGCTAATCTTGCGGATATGGAGATTATAACGCTCGGCGATGAGGGCGGCAGCGCGGCTCACCTTGTCCGGAACGGCATCGGGCACATAAATCCGGTACTCTAACCAGTCATTGGCCTTTCCAAAGCCCATAGCTTCGAAATGCTCTCCGTAATAAGGATAGTTGTATTTGAGCATGAAGGAAGAGATATCGTCGAATCCTTCCACCACGCAGCCTTCATTGTCAAAATCCGTAAAGCCCAGGGGGCCGCTGATCTGCGTCATGCCATGCTCCTTTCCGAAGGCAATCACCGCCTCTATCAAAGCCTGGGAGACCTCCTTGTCATCGATGAAATCCATCCAGCCGAAACGAACCTCCGCATGGTCCCAGTCCCGGTTGGCAATATCATTGATGATGGCGATGACCCGGCCGGCTACTTTCCCGTCCTTGTAGGCCAGGAATTTGCGGCTCTTGCTGTATTTTCCCATGGGATTGCGGGTTTCGTCCAGCGTGGCCAGTTCATCCTGATAAAGATTGGGAACGTAGTAAGGACAGCCTTTGTACAAGTCCAGCGGGAACTTGACAAAAGCCTTCAGGTCGGCCTTGGTTTCTACGGTCTTTATGCTTACAGACATATTTTAGGTTTTAGTTACAACTGACAAATATACGCATTTTTACTCAAATAGAGTAAAAAAAACCGCTCCCTGCAAAAGGGAACGGTCTTTGTACAAGTAAAAAGGAGTTATTTGACCTCCGTAAGGGAAATGTTCAGAGTAGCGGAATAGGGGACTTCGTTGTAAACCAGGCTGGCGGCAGCATCAATGATGCAAGTATTGCCGGAAAAACTCAGGGTACCGGAAATCTTTCCTCCGGAGAGGACGGGGAAGTCTCCCTCGGACAGAATAAAGGTGAAATTGCTTCCGTTCAGACTGAAGGAACCGTAAAAAGGGTCCACAGAGGCAAACTCCACCACAAAGGAACCGGCGGAAGTCATGCAGATTTCCTTCACGTTATACTTGGAAATCTTCTCCAGGTCTTCATCCGAAATTTCCAGTCCGATACGCTTGGCGAAATCGGCAAATTCCTTCAGGTCCAGCTTGTTGAACATCTTGTCTCCCTCGACGGTATTCCCATCCTTGGTTTTACCGGAAATGCCGATGATAATCTTGGAGATGCCCCAGTTGCGGCAGGCATTCACGGCCGTCTGGTCCTTGGCGGAAGGACGGTTGATGGTGGCCGGAACCTGAATGGGGGAGCCGCCGGCGGAAGAGGGGTTGATGGTGACTTGGTTGCCATCAATCTTCAGGCTGCCCAGGCCGTCCAGGGTGAAGGTTCCGTTGGCATAGGTATATTTGCCATACAGGATATTGGCACCGGCAGAAGCCTTGGACGTGACATATTCGGCAATATTGACATATTCGGCAATATAACGGCTGGATTCCGTTAGCTCGACAGACTGGAAGGCATAGGTGCCAATCTGCACGGGCTCGGAGAATTTGATTACCTGGGCCAGTTCCTGAGTAGCCGGAGCCTCCGGAGTTGCGGAATTATCCTTGTTGTTGCAGGAAACGGCCAGCAGAGCGGCCAGTCCCATTACATAAACGAGAACTTTCTTCATAGCTATAACAGTTTAGAATAAACGTACGAACACATTCAACTTGAGCATGGGCAAAACCGGGATGCCGGCAATTTTATCCACCCAGCCATTGTCTAACTGACGGCCATTCTCGTCGGTGAGCGCTTTGCTGGTAACAATCACAGGCTCGGCCTTTCCTTCCAGGTTCACATAATTGTAAGACTGAATCTTCATTCCTCCGGTGATGAGGACACCCATGTCAAAGGTAACCCTTACACGGCTTCCGGGCTTGATGGCACGGCCAAAGCCGACGCCCACGTAGGGGACCACCGACCCAATCTTCATCTTCGCATCCAAATCTACAAAGCCTTTCGGATCCGTAGATATCTTGAGCTGATTATAGGCGATGGCCAGGGTGGCATAGTCGGCCGGATTCAGGACCTTGCTCAAATCTGTCTGGGTGTGCAGGAATTTTCCGCTTCCGAAATAAGCGCCCACCGTGAAATGAAAAGGCGTGGTCTTTCCCGGAAAAATATCGAATAGAAGTTTTCCGGAACCTCCTTTCCACATAGTGGCCGACAAAGGGGTCTTGTCCAGATTCTTAACTTGACCACCAACCTCTACGGAGCCCAGATTGACATCCTGCTTGTGCGTGTAAGGGAAAATGGAGTAGCCGGCGTGAGCCTGGACATAGGGAGAAATGGGAAGAGCTGCCTCTATCCCGATGCCGTCCAGCCCCAGCGTAACGCCTAAAGCAAGATGGTTGGCCATTTGACTGTCTTGAGCCCGGGAGGTGAAAGAACCTGCGGACAGGGCGACAGCCAGAATAAAGGTTAAAGTTTTTCTCATGATGGTTATGTTAATGATTGATAGTTCTACTTACAAAGATAAAGATAAATCACAAATTTACAATGAGCCAGGCCATATAAGCCACCCAAATCAGCAGAAAAATCACGCCATCCAGCCTGTCCAGCATATTCTTTTTGCCCACAAAGCAGGAAGAGAGCACAACCAAAGCGCTCAAAAGGAGCACTCCCAGGTCTATCATGGAAATACCCGCAAAGGAAAGGGGATGGATAAGGGCCGAGCCTCCCAGAATCAGGAGAACGTTGAAGATATTGGAGCCGATGATGTTTCCCAGGGCCAGCTGACCCTTCTTTTTGACGGCGGCCGCCACGCAGGTGGCCAGCTCGGGCATGGAAGTGCCGCCAGCCAGGATGGTGATGGCGATGAACTTGTCGCTTACGCCCAGGGCGCGGGCAATACCGGTGGCGGAATCCACGAAGAGCTTGCCGCCGAACACCAGGCCGGCCAGACCGCCCAGAATCATCAGCAAGGCCAGCCAAATCTTCATCGGAGGGGTGTCATCGGCCTTCTGTTCCTGCGGCTTGCCGGAAGAAAAAGCCTGCCATATATAGAGGACAAACACGAGCAGGAGGATGCCTCCGTCCCAGCGGGAAAGCCCGTCGGCCCCGATGCCGAAAAGGGTGCTCTTGAATCCCAGCAAAACCAGCAGCGCCACCGTGAAGATGTTCATGGGAATGTCTTTCCGGCGGTTTTCCGGGGTAATGGCCATGGGGAGAATAAGGGCCGTGAGCCCCAGGATGAGCAGGGTATTGAAGATATTGGAGCCAATCACGTTGCCCACGGAAATATCGGCATTGCCTTCAAAAGCGCCGATGAAGCTCACCACCATCTCCGGGGCCGATGTGCCCATCCCCACGATGGTAAGGCCGATCACAAACTCACTGAGCCCGAAACGGCGGGCGACGGCCGATGCCCCTTCTACCAGATAATCGGCCCCGAACACGACGAGGGCCAGCCCAAGGAGCAAAAGCAGAATCTGAACTAACATTTCAAACCTTTTGTTTTACCCTGCAAAATTAGCAATTCTTGGAGAAATTATCTACATTTGTATGTGCTGAAACCTTTCTTAAACATCGCGGCCCTGCTGGGGGCCTTGCTGCTTGTGACAGCCTGCCCGCCCAAGCCGGAGCCTTACCGGCCTCCGGAGCCCGAACCGGAAGACCCTGTGCTGGCCGTCACCGTTCCGGGAGCCTATGGCGTTTCCGGAGGAAACCAGGTATACAATCCGGACCGGCACCAGCTCTCCGTACTGGAATGCCCGGACGGAACGCAGCTCTTCCGGCTCATCGACGTAGGGGAGAGAAAGGTGCTCAGCATCGGGAACCTGCCCGTCACCCTGCAGAAGGGAAAAGAACTTAAGCTGGATTACCGGGTGATGGTGAATGGTTACACTCTCCAGTCCCAGACCTACGAGAATGTGGAAGTGCTCAAAGTCACCTCCCAGATGATTTGGCTCAAAAAAGATGAGGGCACCTATTTTGTCTTGAAGAGGTAGGGTATGTGGAGTTTTCTGACATCTATCCTGCTGCTGGCAGAAACAGTGCATATTCCCGTGATTCTGCTGGAGTTCAGCGACGTTCATTTCACGCTGGAGAATCCGGCCGGGCATTTTACGGAACGGCTCAATGGATCCCGCTCTGTCCGGGAATACTATGTAGACAATTCCGGGGGCCGATTTGAGCCCGTTTTCGATATCTATGGCCCCGTCACACTGGACAAAAAAATGGCCTGGTACGGAAAAGATATCTTTTCCGGCGGGGCAAGGATTGACGACATGAGGCCGGAGCAGGCCCTCCTGGACGCCTGCGGGATGCTGGACGGGGAAGTGGACTTTTCCGTCTACGACAAAGATGCCGACGGCATCATAGACCTCTGCATCTTTTATTTTGCCGGATATGACCAGGCCCAGGGAGGGCCGGCCGATGCCCTCTGGGCCCATCACTGGAACATCCAGGACAGCGAGCAGGAAGCCCTTCGGGATATCAGCTTCGACGAGGTTAGGCCGGGCGCCTATTTTTGCGGCTCGGAACTCTCCGGCGGCAGCGGGAGCAAGCCCTCCGGTATCGGCCCCACCTGTCACGAGCTGGGGCATACCCTGGAACTGCCGGACTTTTATGATGTAAACGGAGCCGCCGACGGCTTTGCCGGGGGCCTTTACGACTTTTCCCTGATGTGTCGGGGCCTGTACAACAACGACGGCCATACGCCCCCGCATCTGAATGCCCTGGAGCGCTTCCTGTTGGGCTGGCTGGAAGACATTCCGGAATTGCCCGAAGGTGAAGTGGTCTTGGAGGCCGTCCAGAAAGGCCAGGCCTACCGCATTTCCACTGAAACGGAAGGGGAGTTTTTCCTCTTGGAAGCCCGCGACGGCACGTCCTGGGACCATCCGCTCCCGGAAGGGCTTGTGGTTTACCATGTAGACCAGTCGGAGCGGCTGGTAGGGGAGTTTCCGGCCCGGGAGCTCTGGACAGGCTGGCGAGCCCATAACATCCTCAATAACTCCGGAACCCATCCCTGCTTCTATCTCATTCCGTCGGCCGATCCCACGTCCCTCCATTATCCCTCCGCCTTCAATGCATCGGCCCTGGTGTTCCCGGGCAGCGTAAAGCGTCTTTTCTACGACCCGGTAGACTGGGAGGGGAATTTTACGGATACCCAGCTCACCACCATCGAATTCCAGGACGGGAAGGCCTCCTTCCGCGTCCTCAAGGGCAAAGGGGCCCATATAGACGGAGTGGTGCGCAATTCGGCCGGAAAGCCCGTGGCCGATGCTCGCGTGGCCGTGGAAGGCCATTCCCCGGAGGTTCTGACAGACAGCCGGGGCTTCTTCCTGCTTCCCATAGACAAGGCAGGGGATTACAGCCTGCAAATCTCCAAAAACGGCTATTTGCCGCTGACGGTATCAGCCGGGGTGCCGGAAGGAACCCGGATGCTTTGTCTCTCTTTAGAGCTCAATACGCCGGGCGAGGCTTCCCACAGCACCCTTCAGAAGTTCGAACCATCCTTGGAGGCCGGCAGTTTTCCGGAAGAATCGGCCTTGGGAGCCGTGCGTTTTATGGCCGAAGAACTGAAAAATCACGGCGGAGAGCGCCTGCAGGAGCTTACTTGCTATCCTTACATTTCCTCCAAGGAGCAGGAAATAGGGGACATGTACGTCATCGTAGACTTCGGCCCCCTGCGCGTATTGTCCAAAAAGGTGGATAATCCCGTTCTGGGAGAGTTCCGTCCGGTGGTAGTGGATCTTACGGAAGAGAACATCCGCATTCCGGAAGGGATAGACGTCTATGTGGGCTACGGCTTCGAGAAAGCGCCCGGAAACACCCCTTTGGGCATAGTAAAGCCCGGGACGGAAGGAAACAGCTACTGGAGCGGTTTCTCGCTGGAGCGTTCAGACTGGAAAGAGCTTTCCTGGGATGGCGGATACATGGATCTTATGCTCAGTGCGGAGATTGCAGAAGTACCGGGGCCCTCCCTGGAACAGTTGGGCTATGTCTACATTGATCCGGGGCAGGGGAGTTACCAAAGCGGGGACCTCTTTACGCCGCAGCTGCGGAGTCCGGAATACATTAAAATCAAGGCGGTCCAATGGGAATGGGACGGCAAGGAGCTCAAAACGGCGTCTTTCAGGCTGAACAAGGGAGACCACCAGCTGGTGGCCCGCATCGAGTACGAAGACGGACGGAAAGAAAAGCTGGGAACCCGCGTAAAAGTGAACTAACGCCGTTTCAGGGCCACGACATTCTCCACATGCATGGTGTGGGGGAACATGTCTACCGGCTGAACGGCCGTAATCTCATAATCCCGGCACAGGATGGCCAGGTCACGGGCCTGGGAAGCCGGATTGCAGCTTACATACACCATTCTTTCAGGGGCGGCGTTCAGGATTACCTGCGCCACGTCCGGATGAATGCCGGCACGGGGAGGGTCCAGGATAATGACATCCGGACGGCCGTGCTCTGCGATAAAGGCGTCGTTCAGGACGTCCTTCATGTCTCCGGCAAAGAAGTCGCAATTGGTGATTCCATTGGCATCGGCATTTAATCTTGCATCTTCAATGGCCTCCGGAACATACTCTATACCAATCACTTTGGCTGCCTTCGCACTCACAAACTGGGCGATGGTGCCGGTACCCGTATAAAGGTCATAAACCAGCTCGTTGCCGCTGAGCGCGGCAAATTCCCGCGCTACGCTGTACAGGCGGTAGGCCTGGCGGGAATTGGTCTGGTAGAAAGACTTGGGGCCAATCTTGAAACGCAGGCCCTCCATTTCCTCATAAATGGCATCTTCTCCATGATAGAGGACAGGGGACTGGTCTGCTATGGAATCGTTCAATTTCTCGTTGATTACGTAGTAAAGACTGGTAATCTGGGGGAATTCCTTCACCAGGGCATCCAGAAGGGCCGTCCGCTTTTCTTTCTCCTCCCGGGCAAAGACCAGGATGAGCATGAAATCTCCCTTTTCGGTGCTTCTGACAAAGACGTTCCGGAAAAAGCCGTGATTCTCCCGTATATTGTAGAACTCACAGCCGTTTTCAAGGCAGAAACGCTTGATAAACAGACGGATAGCGTTTGAAGGCTCCTTCTGGAGATGGCACTGTTCAATATCCAGCACCTTGTCAAAGAATTTACCCACATGGAAGCCCAGGGCCATCCGGTCCTTGTCTGTAAGGGTATTAGGGTCCTCGTCTTTCAGGAGCCAACGGCTGCAAGAAGCACTGAATTCCAATTTGTTACGATAGTAACGGGTGGCCTCGGAGGGGAGTGTCGGCCTAATTTCCGGCACCTCCAGATGGCCGATTCTCACCAACTGGTCTTCCACCTGCTGCCGCTTGGCTTCCAGCTGCATCTCGTAGGGAAGAGGCTGCCATCGGCAACCGCCACAAACGCCAAAATGCTTGCAGAAAGGCTCCAGACGATGCTCGGAGGGCTTTACAATGCGCTTGATAAAGCCTTCCATGTAATTCTTTTTCTTCTTGTACACCTGGATGTCCACCACGTCTCCGGGAACGGCGAAATCTACAAAAACTACCATCCCGTCCACGTGGGTGAGCGCTTTGCCTTCTGCGGCTACCGCTTCGATGGTGACACCTTCGAGAATGAGGTCTATCCTTCTTTTGCCCATCGGCAAGTTAACATAATATAAATTGTGTAACTAAACGAACTTCTGCTTGTTCGCAACCGGATTGCTGTAGATATGCAGCAAAATGTCCTGCAATTCCTTCTGGTCCAGCGTGGTTTCCACCAATTTGAGCTGACCGGCAATATACTCGCGGAAAGCTTCCATATCCGCAGCGTCATAATGGTCGGCATACATGGTGGTGTCGTTTACCCAGTCATAGGCCATATAATTGGTCTTCCAAAGTTTGTAACCCTGGATGACGCGACGGTCCACGGCATAACGCATCTTGGCGTAACGCTCATTTTTGTCATACCGGGCGGCTTCCTCGATTTCTTCCCGGGTTATGGGTGCGTCGATATTCAGATGAACGTGGCCTTTAGGCTGCTTGATACCCAGAATAATGCTCTCCAGGTCCTCCATTTCGCGTTTTACGTACTTCTGGCTGCGGGAAATGAGGAGCTCGCGGGCCTTCATGATGTCGCAAGGCTCGTATTCGTAGGAAATGCTGAGCGGCAGAATGTTCACTTCCAGGAAATTCTCCACGAAATCCTTGGTCCCGCTCATGTCCACCATCTTCAAAAGGCCCTGCTCGGTAATGTCCGTGCCGTCTTTCGTACGCCCCTGACGCTGTGCAATCCAGACGGAACTGCGGCCGGACGTAATGCTTTCACGGATGTATTTGGACAGACGCTGGGAAGAAAGATACAGCTCCCGGGCCGATATTCCGCGGATTACCTTGACCATTCTGTTGGAGCGGATAAGCAGCTCTACCGACTTCTGTTTGAGGAGGTTATCCCCTACGCAAATTTCCGTTGTAGGCAAGTTGTTCTGCATCAGAACTACCTGGACAATAGCCGGATCCAAAATAATGTCCCGGTGGTTGGACATCGCCAGGTACTTTCCACGCTGGTTCAGTATGTTTTCCAGGCCCACGTAGGTAAAATCCGTCATGGTGGTGGAGATAATCCACTCGATGGCCTTGCTCATAACCACATGCTGGAATTCATCTACGGTATGGATGTTCCTGAGTATCTCTGAAAGGAAACTGGCCGGTTTGTCCGGGAAAACCAAGCGGGAAATCCAGGGCGTATTGGGATGGTTGGCCAAACGGTTCAGGGCAGCATCGGCTTCCTGGTCATTGAAGGGAGCAATATCCTCGAATTCTGTCAGATCCATAATCTTGTCTTTATTGCCGCACAAAGATACGAAATAAATCGGAGAAAGCCTTACACTCTTTCCAACAAAGAGCTGTCTCCATAGCTAAGGAACCTAAAGTTATGCTTTAATGCATAATCGTAAATAGTTCGCCAATCGCCATTTACAAAAGCAGAAACAAGTAAAATAAGGGTGCTTTCAGGCTGATGAAAATTGGTCAGAAGTTTGTCTACCAGACGGAAACGGAAACCGGGAACAATGATAATACGGGTTCCGGCCACCAGATAATCAAGCCCCTGCTTGTCCAAATAGGCCCAAATGGCCTTCAAGGCCTCCTGGGTGGAGTAAGGATACTCCCGCTCATAGGGAGCCCACTGGCCGACATCCTCCGGCGCTCCCCTCTCAATACAGCTTACACCAACATAATAAAGGGATTCCAAAGTACGCACAGAAGTAGTTCCTACGGCCAAAAGGGGGCTTTTTTTATTTGCCAGACGCTCAATCAAAGACTTGGATACCACAAACGGCTCCCTGTGCATGGGATGCTCGGAGACCAGGGAACTTTTTACCGGCAAGAAAGTACCGGCCCCAACATGCAGGCACACGGTTTCCATCTGCACTCCCCTCTCCTTCAGACGGTTAAGGACATCTTCCGTAAAATGAAGGCCGGCCGTCGGGGCCGCCACGGACCCCCTGATATGTGCATAAACAGTCTGATAACGCCTGATATCCACTTCCTCCGACTCTCTGTTCAGATATGGAGGGATAGGAACACTCCCAGCCTGCTCCAGGACTTTGGAGAACGGCAAAGAATTGTTCCACGAGAACTTGACCAGTCCTGTCTTTCCGTCTCTTCCTACCAACTCTGCCTTCAGGTCCAAAGAATCCAATTCCGGGGCCGAAAGTGGATTATAAAGGTGTAGTATGTCTCCCTTCCATTTTTTGGCGTTTCCAAGGACGCATTTCCAGACACATTCGGAATCCGCCGCAAATGCAAGATTGTACTCCGAGGGAGTCAGCGGCTCCAAACAAAAGATTTCAATCTGGGCTCCGGTCTCTCTCTGGAAATGCATGCGGGCAGGTACCACTTTGGTATCATTGAAAACCATGAGAGTCTCTTCACTGAGAAGAGCGGGCAATTCACGAAAAACTTTTTCTTCAATTTTCCCATCCTTATAGTGAAGGAGTTTGGAAGCATCTCGCTGTTCAAGCGGATATTTGGCTATTCGATCGTCTGATAGCGGATAAGAATAATCTTCTATGTGTATTTCTGGTATCATTGCGAGAATTCAATATTTTGAACAAAGGTACAGATTTTATCCCAGATATCGAAATTTAGTCACACGGCTACTCCAGATACTGTTTTGTTCACAAAAATGAAATTCAAATTTCAAACCATGTTTCATATTTGTGAACTATATTCATCTGTTCAGAAAATTGAAAATAAGCGTGCTAAAATTAGATAATAAAATTCGATTATTAATTATTATGTTGTGTTATATACTTCTAAATCAATAATTTATTAAATCAAAACTAAAGTTTAACTAAATAAAATATATAACAGGAGGTAACTTCTATCCATGCAAAATTGCTATTATATGATGAATTTATGATGCTATCATGATTAATTTCAGCTATTTATTCGTATTATCTAAAGTATAGCTTCGCATATTTAAACTTCGAAATCAGCGTTTTTCTGTTATTCGCCCTCAAAAATTCGTTTTGCAGTCTAAAAAAATTGTTTTATTTTTGTGGTGTTAATGTTCAGAAATATGAATCGCAGGCTTTTACAGTTCTTACAAGCTGAAAACATTACCCAGACTCAGCTGGCCGATACCCTCTCTGTCGCAAGAGGAAGCGTATCCAATATTTTAGCAGGAAGAAACAAGCCCGGCTATGATTTTTTGGAGAGCCTCATTCTTCACTATCCCAATCTGAACTTGGAATGGCTCCTAAGCGGAAAAGGCAAAATGTACCATGACCAGGATAAAGTCGAAGCCTCCGGAAAAGAGGATGACTCCCCCATACAACTGGATCTGTTTTCGCCACAAAAGCAGGCTCCGTCACGGGAAGTATCCAAAATAATGGTCTTCTACTCTGACAAAACCTTCCAGGAATTCCATCCAAGCGAATAATTTGTTAAATTTGCAGCGTATTACAAGCTACGCTGCTATGTCCTTCATTTGTTTTCGCAAGAAAAAAGCCCTGGATATACATTGCCTCGGGCTGGAATTCAAGAATCCCATCGGCATTCGGGATCTTTCTATGGGCAGCCGGGCCGGATTTATGACACTGACACAGCCCGAGGACCGTATTCTGGATTGGATTTTGAAGGTTCAGGAGCATAGAAACAAAACTGTTTTAGCCATCAACGTTTCATCAGACCTGGCCAAGACCTTTTCGCTCGTCTACGATTTCTCGGACCTTATCATCATAGATCCCGACGGAGACCATGGAATAGACTCCCCCGACATCTCCGACACTTCGGTTCTCCTGGATGAGATTGTGAGTCTCCGGTTGTGTTATGAACGCTACACACCCATCGCCTTCAGGCTCTCTCACGGCCATACTCCGGACGAAATCGAAGAGCTTGTAAACCATTGCCGCCTTTCAGGCATCGACGCCATCGTGGCTCCAGGAGCAAAGAAGGTGGCTCACATCATAGAAATGACCCAGGGCCGACTGCCCGTTATAGGAGAGGCCGGCTCGCAGGAAGAGGCCCTGGAATGTCTGAATGCCGGAGCCAGCCTGGTAGAAACCACTTTGGGCCCCATCGGCCTCACCAAACTGATTAAAACTTTATCCCAAAAATGAAATATGCATCCATCGTCACCATCGGTGATGAAATCCTCATCGGGCAGGTGCTGGACACCAATTCCAGGGAACTGGCCCGCAGTCTGGAGGAAATAGGCATCCATGTGAGCCGTATGCTTTCCATTTCCGACAATGCCCAAGATATCTCGGAAACCCTTATCCGGGAGCTCTCAAGCCACGACATCGTCATCACTACCGGAGGGCTGGGCCCCACCAAGGACGACATAACAAAAGGAGTTCTGGCCACACTCAGCGGCAGCCGCAAAATGGTGTCCCATCCCGGTCAGCTGAAGAAGGTTCACGAAATCCTGCAGAGCCGGGGACTGGATGTGCTTCCCATCAATATCGCCCAGGCCGATGTCCCTGAAACGGCGGAAGTCATTGTAAATGAGCTTGGAACGGCGCCCATCATGGTTTTCCGGAATATCAAGGGCGGCGGAACGCTCTATTCCCTTCCCGGCGTTCCTCACGAGGCGGTCGGGGCCATTCCGGCCATCCTGGAAGACATCCGTAAACACCAGGAAATCAACAGCATCCTCCATAAGAACGTCATGGTGTACGGGATAGCGGAAAGCGCCCTTTCCGAACTCATCACTCCCTGGGAAGACGCCCTCCCCAAGGATATGCACCTGGCCTATCTGCCCAATCCCCTGACCGGCATCCGGCTCCGCCTTTCATGCTACGGTGGAAAGCCGGAAGAGAACGGCCGCCGGATGGAGGAGCAACTGGCCGCCCTCAAGGAGATTCTGGGAGAGCTTGTCTATGCCGAAGCAGATTCTTCCCTGGAAGAAGAGCTGGGCAGGCTTCTCAAACAGCATGGATTCACCCTCTCTGCAGCCGAGTCCTGCACAGGCGGAGAAATTGCCCATCTCATTACATCGGTAGCCGGCTCATCGGCCTATTTCCTGGGCTCCGTCACCTCCTACGCCATTTCCGTCAAGGAAAAGGTGCTGGGAGTTCCGGCCGATACCATCCAAAAATACGGGGTGGTAAGTTCCCAGGTGGCGGCAGCCATGGCGGAGGGAGTGAGAAAACTCACCGGCAGCGATTACTCCGTTGCCACCACCGGCCTGGCCGGACCGGGCGGAGATGAATTCAATCCGGTGGGAACGGTGTGGATTGGAGTGGCCACGCCCCGCTCTACCTATACCGTAAAATACTGCTACAAGAACGACCGGAAACGCAATATCGAGCGCTTTGCAGCCTCTGCCCTGAACTTTTTGCGCTTGAAGCTAATTTCCGAGCTAACTTATTGATATAAATAATATGAAACAAATATGTTAATAACCGTAACATATTTGTTTCATATTCTAAAAAACTGAGCTAAAGTGCTTATTCAGCGCACTTTGACACGCGCTCCCACACGGCCATCAAATTTCCGCCCATAAGCTGGTCTATCTGACTCCGGGAATAAGCGCGGTGCTCCAGCTCCTCTATGAGTGCCGGTGTCTTGGAAACGTTTTCCAGCCCTTCCGGCGGAACCAGGATGCCGTCAAAATCGGAGCCGATTCCCACATGGTCGATGCCCGCCCAGCGGACGGCATGGTCAATATGATCGGCAATCTCTTTTACGCCCGGCCGATGGATTTGCGCCATTAACCTTTCCTGCATCCGGTTCCATGCATTCACTTTGGCGGGGTTGGAAGGCTCCCGGATGAACTCCGCTTCCACGGCTTCCGCCTCATCCATCAAGGCTGCCTCCCCGGGGCGGGTGGCAAACTCATCACTCAGGAAAGCAGGATAATAATTGATGCCCACATAACCGCCTTTCTCCCCCAGGGCCTGCAGCATTTCGTCCGTGAGGTTCCGCCGGTGGGAGCAAAGAGCCCGGCAGCAGGAGTGAGTGGCCACCACCGGCGCTTCCGAAAGCCGGATGCAATCCCAAAATGTTTTGTCGGAAGCATGGGAGAGGTCTATCATCATCCCCAGGGCATTCATTTCCCTCACCACTTCCCTTCCGAAAGGGCTCAGGCCGCCCCAGCGCTTGGCTTCAGCGGCAGAATCGGCAATGGCGTTATCTCCGTTATGGGTAAGCGTCACATAACTGACCCCCAAGCGATAAAACGTCCTCAGAAGAGACAGGGACTCCTGAATGGGAGAACCGTTCTCCATCCCCATGAAAATGGAAAAGATACCCTCCTCCCTGTTCCGGGCGGCTTCCTCGGGAGAAAACGTCACGGCAGCATAGTCCGGGTTGGCATCGGCCGCATCATAAACGGCCGACAGCATTTCCAGAGCATAACGGGTAGCGCTGTCCGGCGCCATCTCCGCAGGAGTGTAGAGGGCGAAGAAGGCTCCGTCCACGCCTCCGGCCTTGAGTTTCGGGAAATCCACGTGTGCGTGCGGATTGTCAATCCCCAGGTTCCGCAGCCTGATCAGCTGGGACGGGGTGTCCATATGCGAATCGTAAATCATTGTTCCAATTGCTCCATAAGGGTGGTCCACTCATCCGTATCGGCCTCCAGAGCCATCTTCAGCTCCAGATACTCACGGGTGAGCTCCATGATATCGTCTTTTTCGGAAGGATTGGCCAGCAGAGCCTCAATCTCCCCCATCCGGCTTTCCCGCCCGGCAATCTCCTTCTCTAAGAAATCCACCCGGTTCTTGAGCTTCCGCTGCTCTTTGGAGAGAACCTTTTGAGTCTGAAAATTCTTGGCCGATTCTTTCTCTATAACAGGCTTTTGCTGCATTTGACTTGTAGTATTCCTTTCAAGCTCCTGCAGGGATTCCAGCTTCCGTTTCTCTAAGAATTCCTGCACACTGCCCAAATGCTCCTTAACCCGGCCGTCCCGAAATTCATACAGTTTGTCCACCAGACCGTCCAGGAAATCACGGTCGTGCGAAACCACAATCAACGTGCCGTCAAAGGACTGGAGCGCCTGCTTCAGAACATCCTTGGAGCGGATATCCATGTGGTTGGTAGGTTCATCCAAGGCCAGGACATTATAAGGGGAAAGCATCAGCTTGGCCATCCCCAAGCGGGCCCGTTCCCCACCGCTGAGTACACTCACCTTCTTGTCGATATCCTCTCCTTTGAAAAGGAAGGCCCCCAGGATATCTCTGAGCTTAGTGCGGATATCCCCCACCGCTATCCGGTCCAAGGTACCGAAAACGGTCTCCGAGGGGTCCAGAATGTCTTCCTGATTCTGGGCATAATAGCCGATATGGACATTGTGCCCCAGGCGGGCCTCTCCGGAAATGGGCTCCAGTTCCCGCATAATCACCCGCATCAGTGTAGTCTTTCCTTCCCCATTCCGGCCGATCAGTGCCACCTTCTCCCCTCTTTTTATCTCAATCTGCGCATCGGAGAAAACTACTTTTTGCGGGTAGCCAACCTTTAAGTCAACGCCCTTAAACACCACATCACCAGAACGTTGCGCAGGAGGAAATTTTAATGAAAGCCGGGCATTGTCCGTCTCGTCAATCTCAATTCTTTCCAGCTTCTCCAGGGCCTTGATACGAGACTGCACCTGGTTGCTCTTGGTGGGCTTGTAACGGAAGCGGTTAATGAAATCCTCCGTCTTCTCTATCATCCGCTGCTGGTTCTCATAAGCCGCCGTCTGCTGGGCCATCCGCTCTGCACGGAGAGTTACATACTGGCTATAGGGAACTTTATAGTCATGAACATGTCCCAGCAAAATTTCCACCGTGCGTGTGGTAACATTATCCAGGAACTTCCGGTCATGGGACACCAGCAGCACCGAACCGCGGTAATTCTTCAGATAATCCTCAAACCATTCGATGGATTCGATGTCCAGGTGATTGGTGGGCTCATCTAAAAGCAGCACATCCGGGGCCGACAAGAGAATCTTGGCCAGCTCGATGCGCATGTTCCAGCCCTGGGAGAAGGTTTCCGTGTTGCGGTCCAACTCATCGGCCTTGAACCCCAGGCCCAGGAGGACCTTTTGCGCCTGGGCCTCCGGGGAGAGTCCGGATTCCAGTGCCAAGGTGTCATTTATTTCATTCAAGCGTTCAATTAATCTTGCGTATCCGCTTGAATCATAATCTGTTCTATTCGCAAGTTCATCCGTAATCCGCTGCAGTTCAACCTCCATCGTCTTCAAATGATCGAAGACGGAAAGGACTTCCTGCATCACCGAATGCCCCTTATGATGTTCCATCACCTGGGGCAGATAACCAATCCGGATTCCGGACGGCTTTTCAATGCTGCCGGAAGTGGGGGCCTGTTCCCCGGTAATCAGTTTCATCAGGGTGGACTTGCCGGCCCCGTTCTTTCCCACCAGGCCAATCTTATCCTGCTCGGAAATGTGGAAATTGATTCCGTCCAGCAGGACATAGCCGCCGAAGGCCACCGTTACATTGCTTACAGTAATCATTCCGTGCCCTCCTCCTCCGGTTTACGGCAAAGCAGGATGGACAGCTCGAAGAGGCCATACAGAGGAATGGCCAGAACGAACATGGAAAAAGGGTCGCTTGGTGTAATGAAAGCCGCTAATATTAAGATAATTACAAATGCGTATTTACGCCACTGCTTCAAGTTATCCCGCGTCACAACCCCCAAACTGCTCAGGACCAGAATCACGGTAGGAAATTCAAACAGGATGCCTATCAGGAACACCATGGAGGTGAAAAGCGACATATAGGAGCTCAGGGAAATGGTATTCACCACGGCATCGCTGACGGAAAAATTCACAAAGAACATCAAACACACCGGCAACACCACAAAATAGCCCACAGCCACCCCCAGATAGAAAAGGAGGGAAGACAGGCCGAAAGCCTTCCTCACCGCCTTCTTCTCGTTTTCATAGAGAGCCGGAGCAATAAACTTCCAAATTTCCCAGACCACATAAGGGAAGGCCACCACCAGGCCGCACAGCATAGCCACCTTCAGGTAGAAGAAGAACTGGGCCGACAAGTCGATGTTAATCAAATCCATGGAAAACTCCAGCCCCGGCAGCCGATACAGAGGAAAGTCTGCTCTCGTGGGCCAGAAAACAGCCTGAAAAAGTGGCTTGGGGAATGCCAGGAATACAATGGAAGCCAAACCTACGCCCAGCACCGAATGGAACAACGTTCCTCTCAGTGCCTCAATGTGGTCCCAGAAGGACATCTCTGTGTCCTTCCCTTCCAAACTACTTGTTCTCGTCCTTGTTGTAGTTCTCGTCCTTGAGTTCTTTCTCCACCTCATTCATTCCCTCTTTGAAACTCTTAACGCCCTTGCCTACTCCCTTCATGAGTTCGGGAATCTTCTTTCCGCCAAACAGGAGAACAACCACAGCCACGATGGCCACAATCTCCCAGGTTCCAAGCATCATCGGATAAATAAGCATAATTGTTAAAGATTTAGTTTTTCCTCAAAAAGTTTCACAACAGGCTCCGGGCAGCGCGTCGGCATGAAAGTCTCCTTGTTCAGGAAACCAAGGATTACGGTTCCCTCGGCACAAAGGACTCCGTCCTGGTTGTAAACCGCCTGCCCAATGACCATTTTGGCCATGGGAACTTTGTTCACCTCGGCCGTGGCGGTGAGCACATCTCCCATCCGGGCGGGATGCCGGAAGTGACATTCCACGGACACGATGGGAACCAGAACGCCCAGCTCGGCTTCGCACTTTTCAATCGGGAAACCCAGCTGAACCATCATCTCGTCCCGGGCTATTTCGAAATAGCGGATGTAATTGGAGTGGTGAACCACTGCCATTTGATCCGTTTCGTAGTACCGGACAGGAAAAGATGTCTTAAATACAGCCATAACAAAAATGTTATAATAATAAACAATTTTGTTTTAATTAGCCTTTTTCAACGATTTAATTTTCGCTTCAAGACTTTCAATCTTGGAAAGGGCATCGGCCTCCTTTTTGCGCTCGTTCTCAATGACGGCAGCCGGAGCATTGGCCACGAAGCGCTCGTTGGAGAGTTTCGCCCTCACGCCCTGCAGGAATTTCTGCTGATGCTCCAGGTCCTTTTGTGCTTTTTCAATCTCTTGTTCGGCATTCACAAGGCCCTCCAGTTTCACAAAGAATTCCTGGGTGCGAACCATGAATCCAACGCCCTGGGCATCCCCAAACTCCCCTGCCATTTCCACCTCTACGCCGGCCATCTTCTCCAGGATGGGAAGACAAGGGAACGTGCTTCCCTTGATGAGCAGATGAAGCGTCTCCTTGGGAGCGATGTTCCGCTGGCTGCGAACGGCCCGCACGGCGTTAACCGTCTCGGCCGTCCACTGGAAATCCTCCAGCACCTTGACATCGTAGGCTTGTGCCTTGGGGGTGGGAGCATACATGATGGTCTCCCCTTCCTTCCGCTCGGCAATGTCCTGCCAAAGTTCTTCCGTAATGAAAGGCATCACCGGATGGATGAGTTTCAGGAGAGACTCGAAGAAAGACAGCGTAGCCTTATATGTTTCCGGATCCACGGGCTGGCCGAAGGCCGGTTTGATGGCCTCCAGATACCAGGAGCAGTAATCGTCCCAGAACAGTTTATAAATGGTCATGAGCGCATCGGAGATGCGGAATTTGCTGTAATGGTCTTCCACCTGGGCCACGGCTTCCGAGAGCTTGGCCTCGAACCATTCAATCGCCAGTTTGGCGGCGGGCGTCTGAGCCACGGAGGCATCCACGGCAAAGCCCTTCACCAGACGGTAGCTGTTCCAAATCTTATTACAGAAAGCGGCGCCCTGCTTAATCTGGGCCTCGTCATAGAAAATGTCGTTGCCGGCACTGGAGCAAAGAAGCATGCCGATTCGCACGGCATCGGCCCCATAATTCTCAATCAAGTCGAGGGGGTTCGGAGAATTTCCAAGGGTCTTCGACATTTTTCGGCCAATTTTGTCCCTCACGATGCCCGTGAAATACACATTGGAGAAGGGTTCCTTGCCCATGAACTCCTCACCGGCCATAATCATGCGGGCCACCCAGAAGAAGATGATGTCCGGGCCCGTCACCAGGTCGTTGGTGGGGTAATAATAGGCCAGATCCTTATTCGGTTTGTGCTCCGGATGCCCGGGCTTCTCAGGATCAAAGACCGAGATGGGCCAGAGCCAGGAACTGAACCAAGTATCCAGCACATCCTCATCTTGACGAAGGTCTTCCGCCTTGATAGAAGGATTCTTAGCCTGCGCAGCCTTAAGCGCTTCTTCAGCTGACGCTTCTACCACGAACGACCCGTCCGGCAGGTAATATGCGGGTATCCGCTGGCCCCACCACAGCTGGCGGGAGATACACCAGTCACGGGCATTTTCCATCCAGTGACGGTAGGTATTCACATATTTTTCCGGTATGAACTGGGTACGGCCGCTCTCCACGGTTTCCAGCGCCATGGCAGCCAGCTTATCCATCTTCAGGAACCACTGGGCACTGAGTTTGGGCTCAATCACGGCGTCCGTACGCTCGGAATAGCCCACCGGAGAAATGTACTCCTCCGTCTTTACCAGGTTGCCGGCTTCCTCCAGCATCTTGGCAATCTTCTTCCGGGCCACAAAACGGTCCTCGCCCACCAGAATCTGCGCCTTCTCGTTCAGTTTTCCATGGTCGTCGATAATCTCCAGCACCGGAAGATTGTGCCTGAGGCCGATTTCATAGTCGTGTACATCATGGGCCGGCGTCACTTTCAGGCAGCCGGTACCGAAGTCCATCTCCACGTAATCGTCCTCGATAACGGGGATTTCCCTGTTAATCAGCGGAATCAGCACCTTCTTTCCCTTCA
>CAMOKK010000006.1 GCA_946617545.1 uncultured Bacteroidales bacterium
GCAACCTGATATCAGGCACACAGCCAACAATAATGTGGTTTTCTTCATAGCTTTAGTGTTTTAGTGCTTGGCATGTCAAATTTACTACTTTCCACCCAATTACCAAGGAGACTGAACAAAAGTGAAAACATTTGAACGGAGGGGGCAAATATCGACCCGAAGAATCCGTACCTTTGTGCAAACACTGAAACCTTATGAAAAAGATTCTTGCAGCCGCAGCATTCATGGTCCTTGCCGTATCGGCAAGTGCCCAGGGATGGTTTCGCCAGCCCACTCCCAACGACACGCTCCAGAGCGTCCGCGTCCTTCCGGACGGAAAAGTCCTCTTCCAGATTTATGCCCCCAAGGCCCGCACGGTATCCGTCACCGGAGACCTCCCCTGGGACAAGCCCGTGGTGTTCCGTGAGAACCGCCAGGGCGTATGGCAGGGCGTTTGCGAAGGCCTCCCGGACGGCTGCTTCCGCTATAGCTTCCTGGTGGACGGCACCCGCGTACAGGACCCCAAGGCCCCGCTGAGCGCCGAACAGGCCAGCGTCTTCACCAAGGGAGACGGCTATGTCAAGAATGTTCCCCACGGTGCCATAGCACAGCGCTATTACTGGTCCGAGACCCTGGGCCAGATGCGCCGCATGCACGTTTGGACACCGGCCGGCTATGAGAAGTCCAAGGCCAAGCTTCCCGTGCTTTACCTCATCCACGGCGGCGGAGACAACGACGCCTCCTGGCCCGGGGTGGGCGCCGCCGGCTGGATCCTGGACAACTTGCTGGCCGAAGGCAAGATGGTGCCCATGATTGTGGTGATGCCCAACGGCACCATCCCCACCTCCGACATGATGGGCGAAGTGCCCCTCTTCGGCCAGGATATGGTGCGCAGCATCATTCCCTTCATCGAGGCCAATTACAATGTAAAGGCCGACCAGGCCCACCGCGCCATGGCAGGCCTCTCCATGGGCGGCATGGAAACCATCGAGACCGCTTTCCGTCATCCGGAGCTCTTCTCCCACGTGTGGGTGCTCAGCTCCAGCTTCGCGCCCGGAAGGCAGAAGGAATATGTGGAAGAAATCCGGCTCAAGACCCTTGCCCCCAAGCTGAACAAGAACTTCAAGGCACTGTACTTCACGCAGGGCGGTCCCTCCGACATTGCCTACAAGAACTGCCAGGAGACTCTGGGCTACCTGAAGGAAGCCGGCATCAGCTACAACTACCTGGAAAACGCCCAGGCCGGCCACAGCTGGACCACCTGGCGGGCCGATCTCCAGACCCTCGCCCCTACCCTTTTCAAATAACCACTATCACTATATGAAAAAAACACTGTTATTCATTGCATCGGCCGCGCTGCTGGCGCAGGCCTGCGGCGGCAGCCTGTCTCCCCAGGACAAGCTCACCGTCCATGACAAGGAGATTAACGCCCTCATCGCCCAGATGACGCTGGAGGAGAAAGTGAACATGCTTCACTCCAAGACCAACATGTCATCGGCCGGCGTGGAGCGCCTGGGTATCGCCGACATGAACTATGCCGACGGTCCCTTCGGCATCCGCGAGGAAGGCCAGCCCAATGGTTTCATGAGCGCCGGCTGGACGCTGGACAGCGCCACCTACTTCCCTACCGGCAGCGCCCTCGCCGCCACCTGGAGCGAGGAACTGGCCTACAAGTACGGCAGCGGCATGGGCAAGGAAGCCCGCCTGCGTGGCAAGGACGTGATCCTGGGCCCGGCCGTGAACATCCAGCGCCTGCCTGTGGGCGGCCGCACCTACGAGTACCTCTCCGAGGACCCCATCCTCTCCGCCGCCCTGGCCCTCCGCTATACGGAAGGCTGCCAGGATGAAGGTACCGCCGTTTGTATCAAGCACTTCGCCGTGAACAACCAGGAGACCAACCGCGGCAGCGTGAACGCCATCCTGAGCGAAAGGACCCTGCGAGAGATCTACCTCAAGCCCTTTGAGCGCGCCATCATCGAGGGCGGCGCCATGAGCGTGATGCCCGCCTACAACAAGGTGAACGGAGAATACTGCTCCGAGAATGAGCACCTCCTGAACGAGATCCTCCGCGGCGAATGGGGCTTCAAAGGCTTCACCGTGAGCGACTGGGGGGGCACGCACAGCACCATGGGTGCCATGCTGCACGGCCTCAACGTGCAGATGACCGGCTCCAACTACCTGGGCCAGCCTGTGATTGACTCCATCGCCACCGGCGCCCTCACCGAGGAAATGGTGGACGAGAAAGTCCGTCAGATCCTGCGCGTGCGCTACGCCATCGAGGCCGTTCCCGCCGACGTGGCCAACACCGTCATGACCTCCCAGCCCGAGTGCCAGGACATCGCCCGCCAGGTGGCGGAAAAGAGCATCGTCCTCCTCAAGAACGAGGGCGTCCTTCCCATCAAGGCCGATGTCAGGAAGATTGCCGTCATCGGCCAGAATGCCGTCCTGAAGACCCAGAGCGGCGGTATGGGCGCCGGCGTGAAGGCCCTTTACGAAGTGACTCCGCTCGAGGGTATCCAGCGGCGCGCCGGTGAGGGTATCACCGTCACCTACGCGCCCGGTTACAAAAATTTCCCGGGCCGTCGCTGGGGACCCGCTCCCACGGTGAAAGACCCGCTGGAAGCATCGGCCATCGATGAACCCGCCGATCCCAAGCTGGTAGCCGAAGCCGTGGCCCTGGCCAAGGAGGCCGACCTGGTGATTTTCTTCGGCGGAACCAACAAGAACATCGAGACCGAAGGCTCCGACCGCAAGAACATCGACCTTCCCTGCGGACAGGAGGAATTGGTGAAGGCCCTCTATGAGGCCAACCGGAACCTGGCCACCGTCCTCATCTCCGGCGGTCCCACCGACCTCCGCGTACTGGAACCCGCCTCCCCTGCTATCGTTCAGGGCTGGTGGAACGGCACCGAGGGCGGTACGGCCCTGGCCGAGGTACTCTTCGGAGACATCGCCCCGTCCGGCAAACTGCCCTTCACCTTCCCGGCCAAGCTGGAAGACTCCCCTGCCTATGCCATGGGCAACTTCCCGGATCCCAACGGCGCCGGCGGAGACCTCTTCACCCTGATGTTCCGCCCCGACGTGCTGTCCATGACGCCCGCCGAGCGCCAGGCCTTCATCGACTCCCTGCCCAAGCCGGAATCCCACTACACGGAGGAATTCTATGTGGGCTACCGCTGGTTTGACAGCAAGGAAGTGAAGCCCATGTATGCCTTCGGCCACGGTCTCAGCTATGTGAGCTTCACCTATGGCCCGATGAGCGCCCTTGCCGGCAAGGATGCCGTGAAAGTGAGCTTCAGCCTCACCAACGAAGGCGCCATGCCGGCCGATGAGGTGGTCCAGCTCTACGTTAGCCGCCCCGAAGCCCGTGTAGAATGGCCCGTAAAGGAACTGAAGGCTTTCCAACGCGTAAGCCTGGGCGCCGGCGAAACCAAGACCGTCACCCTCACCGTCCCCATGAAGGAACTCCGCTACTGGAATGAGGCAACCAATGCCTGGGACCTGGAACACGGCAAGCTCCTGCTCCAGTTGGGCTCCGCCTCCGATGACATCCGCGAAACCGCCGAGGTAACTATCTAATATGAAAAGATTTATGGTCATTGGGGCCGCCGTGCTCGCTGCAGCATGCGGCCCCAAACCTTCTGCCCAGGTGGAGAAGGTTGAAATCTGCTCCGAGGTCGGAGACTATGGCGTGCTTGTGAATGCCATTGAGATAACCGTATCCAACCCCCGTTCCATCAAGGGATTGACTGCGGCCGATTTTGACCTGGTGAACAACGTCCCCGGCGCCTTCCTGGACGCCGCTACGGGAAAGCCGGGCCAGCCTTACAAGGATGACGGCATCGTGGTTTCCCGCAAGGGCCGCACCCTCCGCATCGAAGCCACGCCCTTCAACAAGGCTGGCAAGATGGAAGGCTTCTTCAAGCGCGTTCCCTGGGAGCTGCACTGCGCGGCCGATTCGGCCCTCAACGTTACGCCGGACAAGGTGGCCGATGAGCACATCGCCATCCTGGAAGACTGCATCCATGGCGAATTCAGCTTCGGCGGTCTTACACGCGAATATATGCTGTACCTGCCCAAGGACGAGAAAGGCAACGTGATTCCCAACGTTCCCCTGATGGTATGGCAGATTGGCGGCGGCGAATACAACAAGGATATGATGACGGTGGCTACGGCCAACCGCTGCCTGGTTTCCTTGGCTGCGGAAGGCGTTCCCTGCGCCGCCCTGGTCTTCGCCCTGGCCAACCCCAACTATAGCTACAGCGCTTCCCTATACCCGGAAAAGATCGAGCTCATAGACCGCAACAACGCCCTCCAGATGGCCTTCATCGACACTCTGATTGCCGATGGGAAGGTGGATGGCAGCAAGCTCTTCTGCGCCGGCGCTTCTTCCGGCGGGGGCTGCACCATGCGCTTCATGATGCAGTTCGCAGGCCGCTTCAAGGCCGCCATTCCCTGCTGCGCCATGGACCCCATCGTTCCTATCCACAAGGTGGACGAGAAGTATCCCGGCCAGTATGCGGACGATGTGGAGAAGGTTTGGAAAGGCGAAAAGGCCGTTTACAAATGGAACGGCAGCGAGATGGTCTTAGGGCCGATGGATGTGCAAGCTTTCGTGGAATTGCCCATGTACTTTGTGCACGCAGCCACGGACAACACCTGCAAGGTAGCCAGCACCTATGCCTACTCTGAAGCCCGCAAGCGCCTGGGTGCCACCCAGGACAAGGTTCTCATCTACTCAGATGAAGACCTGGTAAGCTGGGGCGTGGCTCCCATGATGGCCCACTTCTCCTGGGTTCCCCTCCTGGACGATTACTCGGAGGGGTCACCCATGGACTGGATGATCAAACAATTCTAATAAAAAAGTCCTGCCGGGCGGCAGGACTTTTTATGTGTGACTACTTGAAGATGAGCGGCACGAACTCAGTGAGATAGATTCTCCAGTTCTTCCAGATGTGGCCGCCCTCGGTTTCCATGTACGTGTAGGGGTAGCCGGCGGCGTCCAGTTTGGCGCGGAACTCGTTGTTGGACTGGATGAGGAAGTCCGTCTTGCCGATGCCGATCCACAGCAGAGCCGGTTTTGCGGCAAAGTACCTGGCCAGCTTGCCGTCCACGTCCTCGTAGATTTCCTTGTGTGCGGCCGTCTGCTCGCTCCCGGTGCCGATGGCGGCGCTGAACATGCCGCTGTAGTTGAACAGGTTGGGGTTGTTCAGCGTGATGTACAGCGTGTGGAAGCCGCCCATGGAAAGGCCGCAGATGGCGCGGCTCTGCTTCTTGGCGATGGTGCGGTAGTGACTGTCAATGAACTTCACCACCTCCGGGAAAGAGGTCTCAAAGCTGCCTTCCATGGTCTGGGGCAGCTGCATGGTGGGACGGTCGTAACCGGTGGAAGTCTCCAACGGAGCAGCCTCCTGGGAGATGTTGCCGTTGGTGAACACCACAATCATGGGCTTGGCCTCCCCGCGGGCAATCAGGTTGTCCAGAATCTGCGTGGCACGGCCCTGGGTAACCCAGGCGTCTTCGTCTCCGCCGATACCATGCAGCACATACAGCACGGGATACTTGCCCTTGCCGTTCTCATAACCGGCCGGGGTGTATACGGTGAGACGGCGGTCGAAACCGGCCATGTCGGAATGGTACCATACCTTGGACACGCTGCCGTGCGGGACCCTGTGGATGGCATAGAGGTCACTGCGCTCCCCTGCCTTGGGCACCAGCAGCACGCTGGTAAGGGATGCGATGTCCCGGTTCACGAACACGTTGTTGGGGTCGATGGTGGTGAGACCGTCCACCCGGAAGGTATAGGTGTACATCTCGGGAGCCACCACGAAAGGAGTGGTGTATTCCCAGACGCCGTTCTTCCCTTCCTTGAGCACCCCCACGCCGGGAGCCTCGAAGGTCATCTTCTGACCGTTGAACTCCACCTCACGCTTCTCCATGGGCATAAAATCGCCGGTCACTTCCACCTTCACGGCCTTGGGGGCCTGATAACGGAAGGTGACAGTGCCGTCGGCATTGATTACGGGAGACTCCACGCCGGGGCCTCCGAACAGAGCCTGCTGTGCATGGGCGGATAGGCCGATGCAAAGGGCTGCCAGAATGATGGTAAACTTCTTCATATAAAAGAGATTGGAATTAAGTCTTACTTCAATAAAGGGCCAGCCGCATGGCGACCGGCCCTGATGAAAAGGTTTGGTTTCAGTACCGACTAAAGTTCACCCCAGGTATATTCCTGGATGGAGGACATATCGGCCGAAGCTTTGAAGATGGGAGAGAAGTTGTAGGCCTGCTGGGTATTGTACCCGTTTCCGGAAGCCATGGCGGCAATGCGGAAGTAACGAATCTGGTTATACTTGAACAGGTCTGCGTTCATTGGGTCTTCCACATTGATTTCAAGGGTGACTTCCTCACCGGGCTGTACGGCCGGGAATACCATGTTACCCCAGGAGAACCCTTCCTTCTTGGCCCCCGCATCATTGGCGGCCAGGTTGAACACGGTGGCTCCTACGAAGAGTTGCGTATTGGCGCAGAGTCTCACATTCATCACGGAGTTGGCCTTGGAAGGATCGCCCAGTTCCACCTTGAAGGTAGCCCTTACCTTCTTCGCAGCGGCATCATAGACAATCTTGGGCTCCACGATGCGGCAGAACGGGAGGGTCTTCAGATCCTGTCCCTTGTTCTCACCCTGCTTGAGGCTGAGAACCTGGTCGTTTTCATAGCAAGGAAGCTCCTTGAAGAGCACTTTGTAGTCTCCGGCAAAGATGAGATCGTTGCGGTAGCGGCCGTCGAAACGGACAAACCAGCGCTGGTCTTCATACACTTCCTTTCCGCTCTTGTCTTTCCAGCCCAGCTCATTCACAATCAGGGAACCCTTCGATACGGTAATCATCGGGAAAGTCCAGGTGCTCCAGTCCACGTTGGCCCAGTCGATTTCCTGGGAGAAGGCTGCCTCCACACCGATGAGTTCACCGGTCTGGGAGTCCACCAACCTACCGGACACCTTTGCATTGGGACCGTCATAGTTATCCAGCTTGAACATGCTGCAGGAAGCAACAGTGGCCAGGGCCAGGACGACGGCAATGGTATTGATAAGCTTTTTCATTTCTATCCTTATTTGTTGTTAGGCTCAATCTTGTTGTTCACGTAATTCGGAATCTGGGCGTAGTAATCCTCAGGGTTGAAGCTGAGGACGCCACTGTAGCCATCCCAGAGAGCCGTAGCGGTTACGGGCAGGGCACGGAGGAAAATCCACTGAGCCTTGGCGCCGGAAAGGTCCACCATGGGAATCAGGGTGAGTTTCTTGCCCAGGGTGCCTTCTTCCTGATTGGTGGCACTGTTGGGATTGTAGAAACCACGGCGACGGTACAGCACGTTGCTCCACTTGTTCTCGAAGGGGAATTCCACCTTCCACTCGTGAAGGATGTTATCGATGGTCAGGGCCACGTCATCCTTGAAGCCGGCACGGTGACGGACCTCGTTCAGGCACTTGGTAGCCAGAGCCTGGTCACCCTTGCCGCTTTCCGCCACGGCCTCGGCATAAGTCAGGAGGACTTCGGCATAACGGATGTCATAGTACGGAGACTGGACATACTGGTTCGCGCTCTTCTGGTCCAGGTACTTACGGGGAGAGAAGCAGTAGGAATTGCGGTTGTTGGAGTTCTTGTCCGTCAGGAGGGCCATGAAAGCGGAGTTTTCACTGCCGCGGCCGCCATAAGGATAATAGATCACGCCATCTTTCTCCACGCCCACATTGCCGCTTCCCTGGGTGTCGGAATCGGGATAGACGGAAACGGAGCCGTCGGGCTTCACCATACCGCCTTCCATGTAAACGATGGAGTTACGGAAAGTGGCGCCGGGATAGATGACCCAGGCCTGGAAACGGGCATCCTTCAGCAGGAAGGGCTCCTGGACGGAATCATAGTGCTTGTAGCCGGACACCATGAAAGGCTGGAACTCCATCTGCGGATAGGTCATATAGTAATTCTCGTCTCCGGAAAGCAGGGTCTGGATCTTACCGTCCTTGCGGTTGCGCGTAGAGGCGGCGTCATAGTAGTCATACTCATCGGCCAGGTTCAGCGTGGCGGCATAGTTGGCGGCACCGGTACCCGTGTAACCCACGGCGAACTGGTTGGGAACCCACTTGTCCGTACCGTTGTTGGTCTTGGAGTCGCCGGTCTTGTAGGAACGGCCGAAGAGGCCTTCTTCCACCTTGTAGTTCTGGAAGAGTTCCGTGAGGTTGTCAATGGCGGCATTGATGTCGGAAGGGGCTGCGCCATACAGTTTGTATTTGCCGGAATTGATAACCTGGGCGGCAGCGTCCACGGCCTGCTGATAGTAGGCATCGGCATAGGAAGCCTCCATGTAGGTGAGCTTTTTCTTCACGGCTTCGTAAGCGGAGCTGATGGGAGCGCGGTTCCAGTACTTGCTCTCGGAAGCGGCCCAAAGGGCGGCACGTGCCTTCATGGCATAAGCCGTGTACTTGTTGGCGCGCATCTCCTGGGTCTGGGACTCGGGAAGCATGTTAATAGCTTCATCAAACTCGTCCAGGACCCAATCCCAGGACTCCTTCTCGGTGGAACGGGGAACATAGAGTTTGTCGTTGTCCACGCCATAGTACTCGTCCAGGGGTTCCGTCACAATGGGAATACCGCCGTGGGTACGGACATTGGCAAAATAGAAGCAGGCACGGATAAAATGAGCCTCACCTTCGTAAACCTTACGGGTGTCCTCATCGATGATACCCTTGCTCTGGGCCTCGTCCAGGGCCTGGATAAACTTATTGACGGCACGCACGCTGGTGTAGTCCCAGAAGCCGGGCGTGGTGTTCTTGTAGTCCGGATTCTCGCGGGCGGGATTGCCGAACATCTGATACTTGTCATTGTCGGTCATGCTCACTCCGGGCAGGCTGGAGTAGAGGTTTGCCAGCAGGGCCAGCATACCATTCTCGGAAGACAGGAGGTCATCGGCTGCAACCTTGCTCAGGTCGCCTTCCATACTGTCGAAGAACTTGTCGCAGGAAGTGAATCCGAGGGTAAGTCCGGCAATCAGGATATATTTGAATATATTTTTCATATTCTTGCTGGATTAGAAGTTGAGGTTGATGCCAAAGCTGTAAGTCTTGTTAATCTGGAACTCACCACCGGCACGGCCCTGGTCATTGGACTCGGGATCCACATAGCGGAGAAGCTTGTTGCTGATGGTAAGGAGGTTTCCACCGTTGAAGAACACACGGGCGCTCTTCATACCCACTTTCTTGAGGAATTTCGGGGAGAAGCGGTAACCCAGTTCAATGGTTTTAAGACGGAGATAAGTGGCGTTTACATAGTTGTAAGGCTGGTTGTAACCATAGGAAGGACTGCTGTAAGAACCCACCTGGGAAACACGGACCAGGGCCGGCCAGTAACCGTCCACCCACTGGGTGGCGGGATCCCAAGGATCGTCGCCGTAATTGGCAACGTGATAGGAATTGGTGTACTGGGAAGGCAGATAGTTCAACTTACCGTAACCGGCATAAGCGCTGAGGCCATAACCCTTGTACTTCATGGTGGCACCATTGAAGATGAGGGAGAAGTCGAAGTCCTTGTAGCTGCCGCTAAAGGTGAGACCGAACTGGAGCGGCGGGTTGCCGGATCCCCAGGTGTAGTACACGTCTTCACCGTCGATGTAGCCGTTGCCATTGCGGTCCACGAGCTGATACTGGCCCACGATGAGGCCGCGGTTGCCTTCGGTGGAGCCGTTGGTGGTATAGAGGATTTCGCTGGCGTTGGCCTGGTCTACGGAAGTGAAGCGGTCTCCGTTCCAGTGATAGGTGCTGCCGCCCATATAACCGTTCCAACGGTTCAGGGTGCTGTTCTTCCAATAATCCATGGAAGACTTGTACACCTTGGTGTTTTCGCTCTCGATATAGGTGGCGCGGCTGCGGGAGAAGGTTGCGGTTCCCTGGATGCGGTAAGAGAAGTTGCCCACGCTGTTGCGATGGTATAGGCTCAGTTCCATACCCTCGGTCTCGCTGCGGTTGAGGTTCTCGGAAGGAAGGGCCACGGCATAGAAATCCGGGAGGGAGACGTCACGCACGGCAGCTATACCAATCATCTGGCGCTTGAACCAGTCGAAGGTACCGCCGAGTTTGCCCTGCCACAGTTCAAAGTCCACACCGAAGTCCATCATGCGGACCTTGGCCCAGGTAAGAAGGGTGTTGGCCACCTGGTTGTTGGCATACCCGGTGGTGGTGGCACCGTCGGTGAATACCCAGGAACCGGCGGAAGAATAACCATTGATGTAGGCATAGGCTGCTCCCTGGGGCGCGCCGGTAAAGCCGTCAGACCAGCGGAACTTGAGGTTGTTCACGAAGGGAAGGATGCTCTTGAAGAACTTCTCCTCAGAGATACGCCAACCCAGGGAATAGGAGGGGAACATGCTCCAGCGCTTGCCGGGAGCGTACATGTAGCTACCGTCATATCGGCCCATGAGCTCTACGAGATATTTGCCCATGTAATTGTAATTGATACGGCCGATGTAACCGGCGGTACGGCTGGAAGTACGGGTGCCCTGGTTGTCGGAACGGGAAGCCAGGCCCTGGTTGAGCACATCGTGCGTATAGAGATAGTGGTCACCGTCGGGGCCGTAGAAACGGGAGGCGCCAATCATCGCATTGGTGATGCTGGTGAGTTCGGCACCCAGCATGGCAGACAGGTTGTGTCGGCCGAACTGGCGGTTGTACAGGACCTGGGCACGGCCATAGACGCGGGAGTTGTCATTCCACATCTCGGCATACTGCGTCTCCTGACGGGTTTCCATACCCTGCTCGGAGATGTCGGTCAGATAGTTGTACAGCTTCATCTTCTTCACCAGGGTGCGCTGCTTGGTACGGCCGAAGTCATAGGCACCGGTGAGCTGGAACTGCAGACCTTTCACGAAAGGCAGATCGTAGGTGAAGTCCACCGTATTGGAGAAGTCCTTGCGGTCGGTCTTGGTATAGCCGGAAGCGTCGGTATCCAGAAGGGCACGGGGGTTGGTGTGCTCCTCAACATCGGAATAGTGGTTGGGGTTGTCCTTCGTATGGACACCTACCATCGGGTTGGACTGGTAGATATAGTAGAAGATGTTCCAGTCCATATCGAAGTCACCCATACCCATGTTGTTGCTCTGGCGGAAGCTGGTGGTGTAGCGCATGTTGAGACCGGGAGCAAGATTCACGGTGACGTTGCCGTTGAAGCCATAACGTTTGTAACCATAGGCATCACCCTTCAAGATGGGGTTGTCGTCGGCATAGTTGGCACCGAAATAGTAGTTGATCTTATCCGTTCCGCCGGTGATGGACAGGTTGTACATCTGGTTCACGGCGAACTTCTTGTACACCTCGTTATACCAGTCCGTATAGACAAGGTCCTTGTCTCCGCGCTCATAGGCGGCGATGGTCTCATCGCTGAAACGGTGAGCCATCTTGGCCACGTCGGACATGGCGTTTTCCCATTTCATGAAGGAAGGCCAGCTCTCCACATTGCGGGGAACCACAGGGGATGCCAGGCTCACATTGGCCATGAAGCTCACGGAAGGTTTTCTCACCTGTCCCTTCTTGGTGGTGATGAGGATGACACCGTTCTGGGCGCCCAGACCGTAAATGGTGGCGGAAGCGTCCTTCAGCACGGAGATGCTCTCGATGTCTTCCGGATTCAGTTCCTGAAGGACAGATATGTCCGTGTATGTCTCCACGGCGTTGGGATTGGTGTTGTAAGTGGTGCTCTTGCGGGTACGGGTGGTGCTGCGCACGACACCGTCCACCACAATCATGGGAGTGCCGAAACCACGCAGGTTGATTTCGGAGGCGAAAGCACCGGGCTTGCCGCTGTTCTGGGTAATCAGAAGGCCGGGAATCTTGCCCTGCAGGGCTGCTACGCCGTCGGCACTCTTGGTGGCGGCAATATCCTCGGAGCGGATCTGGGTGATGGCGCCCGTGAGGGATTCCTTCTTCTGAACGCCGTAGCCCACGACCACGGTCTCATTCAGCATCTCGGAGTCTTCCACCAGGATGACGTCCATCTTGGGAGCGGCTTTCAGAACACGGGTTTCGAAGCCGATGGAAGTGAACTCGAGGACTGCACCTTCGGGAACGACGAGCGTAAAGTTACCGTCAATGTCGGTAGCTGCGCCCACCGTCGTACCCTGCTGCATGACAGAGGCCCCGATGATGGGTTCCTTCTGCGCATCCGTGACCGTACCGGTCACCGTGATGTTGTTCTGCGCGAGCAACGCCGAAGCGCTGAGGGCAATCCCCAGCACCACGGACATTACGCGCATGAGCATGTTGCTTTTTCTCATGTTGGTTAGTTATTTGGTTTGTAGTTGTTGCTACTTGAAGAGCTTCTGGGCGAAGGTGTTCAGGTACAGGCGCCAGTTGGACCAGACGTGACCGCCCTCGGAGACGAAGTACTCGTGCTCCAGGCCCTGCTCATTGAGCTTGGCGTGCATTTCCTCGGCACCCTGGAACAGGAAGTCCGTATTGCCGCAAGCCAGGAAGTAGAGCTTCACGCCAGCCTTCTTGAGGGTGGCAATCTGTTCTGGCGTGGCGCTGCCGGCAGCGGACAGGGGGCAGATGTAGTCGAACATCTCCGGATACAGGATGGATGCGGAAATGGTGTGACCGCCACCCATCGAAAGACCGGCGATGGCACGGGAAGAGGGCTTGGCGATGGCGCGGAAGTTCTTCTCGATGAAGGGAACGATCTCCGTGCACAGGCTCTTCACATAAGCGTCACGCATGGCAGGGTCTCTCCAGTCATAGGGCTTCTCGGGGATGTTGAGGGTGCGGGCGGCAGCCTGACCGGGATTGCCGTTAGGCATGACCACGATCATGGGCTCGGCCAGACCTTTCTCGATGAGGTTGTCCAGGATCTGGGCGGCACGGCCCATGGAGCTCCAGGCTTCCTCGTCGCCACCGGCGCCGTGAAGCAGGTACAGAACCGGGTACTTCTTATTTTTGCTGGCCTCGTAACCATAAGGAGTGTAAACCGTGAGGCGGCGGCTCATGCCCAGGATCTGGCTGTCATACCAGGGGTGGCTCACGGTACCGTGGTGCTTGGCCTCGCCGTAGTTCTCCGTGCGCTCGCCGGGAACGGTGAGCATCGGGAGGTAACGGGTGCCGTCACGCTGAACCAGCACGTTCTGGGGGTCGTTCACGGCCACGCCGTCCACCACGAAGTTATAGGTGTAGATTTCCGGAGACGGAAGAGGAATCTTCACGGACCAGACATTGTTCTCTCCGCGGGTCATGTCGATGGTTCCCGTCCAGGGATTCTCCATCCAGGAGCCGCTGAGCTTCACCACCGTGGCATAATCGGCCTTGAGGCGGAAGGTCACGGAGTCATTCTGGATTTCAGGGGAAACGATGGGTTTCTGACCGCCGAAGAAGGCGAAGTTGGTCAGTTCCTGGGCCTGCATTGCTCCGGCCACGGCCAGGCAAAGGGCAAGGGTAGAAAGGATACGTTTCATGATGTTTGTGTTATTTGGTTAATATTGTGGCTTTAATTACGCTTGCAAAAATAGTCTGAAACTGCCGCAGGGCTTTTCTCCACAGTACAATTGTTTTCTCAATTTGCCATGCGGGGCTCACGGAGTTCAGATTCCAGGTCCAGGACCATGGTGGCCGGCCAGGGCTTCCAGGCAGGGATTCCTTCTGCCTCCGGCTTGCCGTCCCGTGCGAATGAAGTCCACAGACGACTTATACGATGCCCCAGTTCCACGGCATCCTCTCCCCCGCCGGTGAACGTACGGTGAAGGGCCACGTTGTCAAACACGAAAGGAATGTCTATGCAGTGCGGGCAGCCCAGGGCACCGTCCAGCACCGGCGTCTCCCAGGTGAACTGATAGAAATACACCGGAGCGCAGCCGGCCGCCGTGCGGTCTTGCGCCTGTCCTATGGCCAGCGGCTTGAAGATAGGGTCTTCCTGGTCACGGGTGAACTCATGATAAACGGTACCTATCATAGTAGGGATGTCCCGGGAGAGAGCCAGGGCCTCCACAGAAGAAGGCTGGGCAGGAATCACCTCCCCGTCCACCACCGGCGTACGGCCAAAGAGGATCATGTCCAGGAAATTGGCCGGAAGGGCCCCGTCCTGACGGGCTTCTTCCGTTACCTGCCGCATGGCCCCGGTATAAGCGGAAAGCAGTTTCTCATACGGGACATGGGCCAGCTCATCCACCTTGGAAGGAGAGATGCCCAAAGCCGCCACGGTAGCGGCGCCGATGCGGCGGGAATACTTGGGCTGCATCAGCTGCGTGATGGAACCACTCTGCACGATGGCCTTGTGGAAAAGCCCCTTGGCCGACGGCATGGCCATCAGGGTGCTCACTTTGCCGCCACCGCCGCTCTGGCCAAAGATGGTCACGTTGGCCGGGTCTCCGCCAAAGGCAGAAATATTGGCTTTGACCCACTCCAACGCTTTCACAATATCCAGCATGCCCACATTGCCGCTATAGGCGTATTTGGCGCCATAGGCGCTCAAGTCCAGGAAGCCCAGCACATTGAGCCGATGGTTCAGGGAAACCACCACCACGCCATGGTCACGGGCCAGAGAAGTCCCGTCATAGCCAATCTGCTCCTGCGAGGAGCCCTCGGAAAACCCGCCGCCATGCAGCCAGACCATCACCGGCATCTTGGCATCGGCCTTGATGGCCGATGTCCACACATTCACCCGGAGGCAGTCTTCGGAGGCATAGCCGTCATCCCAGTGCATGGTGAAAGCCTGGTTGTCGTCGGCCCAACCCCGGCGTTCCGGATGCGGGGACACCGGACCGTAGGAACGGCTGGAGCGCACCTCCTTCCAGGGCTCCGGATCGGTGGGCGGCATAAAACGCTCCGCCTTTCCATAAGGGATACCCTTATAGATATATACACCGTCATCAATGTAACCGGCCACGGGGCCGGAAACCGTCTGGACAGTGGAGAGTTTGGCCGATGTCTCCAGACTGCCGGGGCAGTGGGAAGAGGGCCTGCGGGAAGAGGGCTGTGCGCAGGAGGCCAGAAGGGCTCCGGCCGCCAAAAGGGCATAGATAGGTTTCAGTGTCATTATCGTATGTTTTTCCACCGCAAAGTTGGTTAAAAGGGATTTAACAAGTTTTTTCTCAGTTTCAAATGTTTTTTCTGCTGTTCAAAATACCTATCTTTGTGCCATGAACACTAAAACAATCCTGGCTTCCCTGGGGCTTTTCCTCCTGGGAGCATGTCAATATAACGGGACGGATTTCCCCACTCCCGCACCGGGGAGTGTAGTCATTGCAGACCGCATCTCCAACCAGCGGGTGAACGCGTTCACAGAAGACCGCAACGGACATATCTGGATGGCCACCCAGCGAGGCCTCAACCGTTATGACGGCGCAGAGTTCCAGCAGTTCTTCTCCACGGACGACGCCCGTGGTCTCCCGGACAACCAGATCAGCGACGTACACGCCCTTCCGGACGGGCGCATCTGGGCCACCACCCGGCTGGGAGCGGTAGTATCTACGCTGGAAGGGGACTTCCACCGCGTCAAAGCGGAAACGCCCGACAGCAACCTGGGGCAAATCCTGGAAACCCGCAGCGGGAAATTCCTCTTTTCCAACGGGAACAGCCTGCTTGCCTATATTCCGGAGGAAGACCTCCTCCGCCCCGTCATCCGGGAGTTGAATGCCTTCGGGGCCCAGGCCCTGGCGCTGGACCGGGAAGACCGCCTTTGGGTGATATCGGCCGGCGGCTTCCGCCTGAACTGCTATAATACCGAGGATTTCTCCCTGCAAAGTTCCACCCCCATTTCCTTCCAGGCCTACCACCTCTGCGACGCCCAGGACGGCACCCTCTGGCTCACCGGCATGGGACAGCTGGGCATCCTGAAGGCCGACAGCCTCCAGTGGCAACCCATCCCCGGCCCCCTTCTTGCCCAAAAGAAAGTGTCCGGAGGAGATATTGACCTCATGTTCGCCCCCAGCGGCGACGAAATGCTCCTGAGCGTGATTGGCCAGGGCTTTTTCCTGTACCGGAAAAAAATCGGGCGCGTCTTGCCACAAGACGACGAGGACTTTCCCTATACCCTGCCGGAAGCGGAAATCAGGACCCTGTTCAAAGACAGCCGGGGCAATCTCTGGGCCGGAACCACAGACAAAGGCTTCGGCATTTCACATGCCGTCAAAAGCCAGTTCGGGCAGAACCGTCCCCTGGTGCAGGCATTCAAGGGGAAAACCGTCACTTCCGTGTGTCCGGACAAAGCCGGAAACCTGTGGGTGAGCACCCTCCAGGACGGCCTGTGGTGCTTTCAGCTACAAGGAAAGACCGCCCGGAAAGTCTCTGTAGAGCATCTGTTCGACAACATCGGCGTAGGATACATCCGTACCACCAGAATATTCTGCGACTCCAACGGAAACCTCTGGCTCCTTTTCATGGACAAAGGGCAAGTTACAGAATGCCGATGGGACGGGCAGCAGCTCCGCCCCCTCCATTCCTTCATCATCTTCTACCCCATGTCCATCGCGGAAGACGACCAGAAGAACATCTGGATAGGCACCTACGGAACCAGCCTGGCGCGCTTTGACAGAAAAACAGGAGAGATCTCCTATGTCAACGTTGCCCAGGAGAACACCTGGACCTATGTTCCGGAACTGCTCCTGAAAGAAGCGGGCCGACTGGAAGCCTGCTGCTATAACCAGCCGCCCGCAGAGGTGAACACCTACACGATGGAAGTCAAGAAGATTTCCATATCGGAAACGGACAAAGGCGCCACCATCCGCCGGGCCATGATGGTCCCCAACCGTCTTGTCAAAGACAGCAAGGGAGACCTCTGGCTGGGAACCGTCTCCAACGGCCTCATTTTCTGCGACGAGCAAAGCGGCCGGAAACAGTCCGTCGAAGGTCTCCCCTGCCCGGATGTCTGCTCCATCGAGGAAGACCGTCAGGGCAACATCTGGGTTTCCACCATGAACGGTCTGGCCCGTTACGACCGCACCACCGGCCGATTCGTCCATTTCAGGGAAGCCGACGGAACCGGCGGGGACCAGTACTCCGAGCGGGCCTCCTGCGTGCTGCCGGACGGAACCCTGGTCTTCGGCGGCACCCACGGGCTCACCTGCTTCAACCCGCTGGACGCCCCGGCCAAACGCTCCATCCCGCTGGTATTCGAAACGCTCTCCATCCATAACCAGCTGGTCAAGCCTGCACCGGACGGTCCCATCGGCCAGGTGATGTCCATGAAACCGGAAGTGACCATCCGGCACAACCAGAATGCCTTCGACATTTCCTTTGCCGCACTGGATTACAGCGAATTCGAGCAAATCCGCTATGCCTACATGCTGGAAGGGTTCGACAAAGACTGGGTGAAGATTGAAACCCGGCACGATGCCTACTTCGCCAATGTTCCTGCCGGAAAATACACCTTGAAGGTGAAGATAGCCAATGGAAGTCATTCCATTACGGAAACGGAAGAATCGCTGAACATCCGTGTGCTTCCGCCCTGGTACCGTTCCATCTGGGCCATCATCCTGTGGAACCTGCTGGGATGGGCTTTCCTGGGAAGCGTCTACCTTTTAATCCGGCACATCCACCGGGTGAGGAAAGACGCCGCCCGCCGCATCCGGGAAGTCCGCCGGGAACGGGAAAAGGCCGAGGAGGCCGAAAGGGCGGAAAAAGAGCTGAACAAGATCCAGCAGAACTACTTCGCCAACGTGGCCCACGAGTTCCGGACGCCCCTGACGATGATTGCCGGGCCGGCCCAGCAGCTATCCCAGGCGGAGGACATCCAGGGCCAGAACAAAAAACTGGTGGACATCATCCACCGCAACGCCACCTGGCTGCTGTCGCTGGTGAACCAGCTGCTGGATTTCAACCGTATCGGCAACAGCAAACTGCAGATGAAGGTGGCCCATTTAGACATTGTGCAGCCCCTCAGGGATACGGCAGACCTGTTCGGCTTCAACGCCAGGACCAAGGGAATAGAACTCAACACCTACGGCCTGGAAGACCCCTTCCCGATGTGGGCAGATGCCGACAAGGTTCAAAAGATCGTTATGAACCTGCTGTCCAACGCCCTCAAATTCACGCCCTCCGGAGGCCGCGTCTTCCTCTCCTTCGACGTCCTGAACCGGGCCGATGCCGCCCGCCGCTTCCCCCTCACGGAGGCGGACCAGGACACCCAGTGGGCCTGCATCAGCGTGGCCGACAGTGGTCCCGGAATCCCGGAAGACCAGCTGGAGAAGATTTTCGAGCGCTATTACCAGTCCGAGGCCGGTAAGAAATCTTACGGCTCCGGCATCGGCCTGTATTATGCCCGTGTGCTGTGCAGCCTGCACCACGGCTACATCAAGGCCTGGAACCGTCCGGAAGGCGGTGCCCTTTTCTCCCTGGCCATTCCCGTGAACGAAGCCTCCTACACGGAGGACGAACGGACCACCCAGGTTCCGCAGCTCCAGACCCGACAGCTGGCTCAGGACATCACCGAAGAGAATGCGGAGGAAGAAGCCAACAAGAAGCACGTGGTGGTGATAGATGACGACATTGACATTGCCAACTACCTGAAGGTGATGCTGAAACCGCACTACAAGGTTACCCTGTACTACGACGGGGACAGCGCTCTCAAGGGCATGGCACAGGATGCGCCGGACCTTATCATCTCCGACGTGGTGATGCCCGGCATGGACGGATACGAACTTTGCTCCCACATCAAGGCAGACCTTCAGCTGAGCCACATCCCCGTGGTGCTGGTTACCGCCAAGGTGGCCGTGGAAAACCAGGTGGAAGGTCTGGACAAGGGGGCCGATGCCTATGTGACCAAGCCTTTCCAGCCGGCCTATCTGCTGGCCCTGGTCAAGTCCCTGCTGGAGAACCGCGAAAAGCTGCGCCGCCAGCTGGGAAGCGTCACCACCACCGAAGAGATTGCCCCGGAGGCCCTCTCCCCGCGCGACGCCGCCTTCATGAAGGAACTCTACGAGCTCATGGAAAAAGAGCTGGCCAATGCCGACCTGGACATTGTGCGCATGACCGAGATGATGAAAATATCCCGCACCAAGTTCTATTATAAGGTAAAGGGCCTCACAGGAGACAATCCATCTGTCTTTTTCAAGCGCTACAAACTCAACCGCGCAGCCGACCTCCTCAAGGAGGGGAAATACAACATGTCGGAGATTGCCTGGATGACGGGATTCAACACCCTCTCCCACTTCTCCACTTCCTTCAAGAAACAATTTGGTGTTCCTCCTTCTGAATATGCAGGGTAAGGGATTTTTTTCGTACCTTTGCACTTATGAGTAATACCCATGCCGTTCTGAAAGACCTCCTGTACTCCCTGGGAAGAAAAATCAAGGAGTCGCTCGTTTCCGTGTTGCCGGTGAGCCTCATTGTCCTGGCGCTTTCCCTCACCCCCTGGGTGGACATCTCCGGCAAGGAACTCAGCACTTTCGGAGTGGCTACGCTCCTGCTCATTCTGGGAATCGGCCTGTTCAACCTGGGGGCCGACATGGCCATGACGCCCATGGGACAGTATATCGGAGAAGGGCTCACCTCTTCCAAGAAGATGGGCCTGCTGCTGTCGGTGGCCTTTGTGATGGGCCTGCTCATCACCATTGCCGAACCGGACCTGGCCGTGCTGGCCTCGCAGGTAAGCGCCGTCATGAACGGGACCGTGCTCATTGTCACGGTGGGCATAGGTGTGGGTATCATGCTCCTGATTGGAGTCATCAAAATCCTCTTCCACCACGACCTCACCAGCATCCTGATGTTCTTCTACATGATGATGTTCTGCCTGGCGGCCCTGCTGCTGGATACGGACAACAACTGGCCCCTGGTGGCCATGTGCTTTGACTCGGGCGGCGTCACCACCGGTCCCATCACCGTGCCCTTCATCATGGCCCTGGGCGTGGGCATCGCCCTCACGGTGGGCGGCCGCAATGCCAGCGAGAACAGCTTCGGCCTCATCGCCCTGTGCTCGGTGGGCCCCATCGTGGCCGTGCTGGTGCTCTCCATCCTGTCCAAAGGCAGCCTGGATTTCAACATTCCGGACTATTCCATGGACAGCATCCTGGCCGAAGGAATGGGACACGTCCTGGTGGGCTCCATGTTTAACGTGACCAAGTCGCTGGTTTTCATTATCCTCTTCTTTTTTGTGCTGCAGTTCACCGTCCTGAAGCTGCCCCGCACCAAAATTTTGCAGATTCTCTTCGGCATCCTCTATACTTTTGTGGGCCTGGTCCTTTTCCTGGCGGCGGTAGAAATGGCTTTCATGCCCATCGGCTTCAAGATCGGCTCCCAGCTGGCGGCCCAGCAGCCGGCCATCATCATCGGCCTGGCCTTTGTGATTGGCATGGTGGTGGTCCTGGCCGAGCCGGCCGTGCACGTGCTTAACACGCAGGTGCAGGACATTACCGGCGGAGAGGTTTCCAAGAGGCAGATGATGATGGCCCTGTCCATCGGCGTAGGCGTTTCCATCGGCCTGTCCGTAATCAGGGTGTATTTCGATTTTTCCATCCTGTATTATCTTATCCCGGGGTACCTCCTGTCCCTGGGGCTGTCCTTCTTCGTTCCCAAGCTTTATACGGCCATCGCTTTCGACTCCGGCGGCGTGGCCAGCGGTCCGCTTACTTCCAGCTTCATCCTGCCCTTGGTGGTGGGCGCCTGCGTAACCATGCACGGAGAATCCCGCGTGCTGGAGCTGGCTTTCGGCGTGGTGGCCATGGTGGCCATGACTCCCCTTATCACCATCCAGAGCCTGGGCTTCAACTCTGTCCTGAGCACCCGCCGCCGCCGCAAAGCCGCCATGCGCCGCATCCTGGCATCGACGGAGGAAGACCCCATCATCTATTTTGAATAACCTATGCCTGACAAGAAAAACATAGCACCCGTCAAACTGGAACTCCTGTTTGCCATTGTCCACAACAACAAGCAGGCTTATTTTTCCAGCCTCATCCAGTCCCAGCAGGCCAACCTGCAGCTTACGTTTCCCTGCAAGGGAACCACCCATTTCATCCTGAACTACTTAGGCCTGGCCGACCGCCCCAAGACCCTGGTCATGAGCGTTGTGCGCTCAGATGAAGCCGGAGGAATCATCTCCCTCCTCCACGAGCACTTCCTCAAGGGCGGAGACTACAAAGGCGTGGCCTTCACGGTCCCCTTCTCCAGCATGATAGGCACCCTGGCCTATGGTTTCCTCAGTAACGAAAAACAAGTAATAAACAACGTATAAGAGTTATGGCCGAAAAGAAATTCGAACTGGTTGTCTGCATTGTGAACGCAGGTTATTCGGAAAACGTGATGAAAGCAGCCCGGTCGGCCGGAGCACGGGGCGGCAGCATTATCCGCGGCCGCGGTAGCGCCAACCCGGAGTCCGAAGAATTCTTCGGCGTCACCATCCAGCCGGACAAGGAGATTGTGCTGGTTCTGGTATCGGCCGATATCAAGGACGCTGTCCTCAAGGCTGTCTACAAGAACGCCGGCCTCTCCACCGAAGGCGCGGGCATCGCCTTCTCCCTCCCCGTCTCCCGCACCACCTTTGACCTGTAAAAGGCTTGACAACTAAATAGCTGACTCACAGCATCTTACAATAAACTTCTCGTTCGAAATTCGAACGAGAAGTTTATTATAACGGCATGTATATCAATTACTTAGCTGTCAAGCTAAATGAAGATATATTTGCAGATGAACAGCGCGGCCAGAATCCACATGGTGACGGAGATGTCCTTGAAGCGGCCGGCAACGGCGTGGCAGCCCACATAGGTGATGACACCCAGGAGGATACCGTCGGAGATGCTGTAGGCCAGCGGCATCATGATAATGGTCACGAAAGCCGGGATGGCCTTGCAATAGTCGTCCCAGTGGATGCGGGTGACGGAATGCATCATCATCACGCCCACGATGATAAGGGCGGGAGCGGTGGCGGCACCGGGGATGGCCAGGAACAGCGGGCTGAAGAACAGGGCCAGGGCGAAGCAGCAGGCCGTAGAGAAGGCCGTGAGGCCGGTACGGCCGCCTTCACCCACGCCGGCGGCGCTTTCCACATAAGTGGTGGTGGTGGAAGTACCCAGGCAGGCACCGGCAACGGTGCCGATAGAATCGGCCAGGAACATCTGCTCCATGCCGGGAATGTCGTCCCTGCGGTTTCCTTCCGGAACCAGGCCTGCGCCCTGATGCACGCCGATGATGGTGCCCATGGTGTCGAACATGTCAATGAACAGGAAGGTGAAAACAATCACCAGCATATCCAGGGTGAAGATGTTGTGCCACTCGAACTGGAAGGCGATGGGCTTCACGCTGTCCGGAAGGGACACAATGCCATTCAGTTTGGTAATGGCCTCACCGGTAGCCGGATCCTTGATTACCAGACCCAGCAAGGTGGTGGCCAGGATACCCCAGAGCATGCCGCCGCGGACCTTGGCCATCACCAGACCGGCAGTAATGAACAGGCCGATCATGCCCAGCAGGGCCTTCCCTTCGGTGATTTCACCCAGAGAAACCAGGGTGGCGTCGTTGTTCACGATGATACCGGCGTTCTGCAGGCCGATGAAGGCGATGAACAGGCCGATACCCGCGCCGATGGCCTTCTTCAAGGTACCGGGGATGGCATTGAGGAGCCAGGTACGCACCTTGGTGAGGGTAAGGATAATGAAGAGGATACCTTCAATGAGAACGGCCGTGAGGGCGAACTGCCAGCTGTAACCCATGCCCAGGCAGACGGTGTACACGAAGAAGGCGTTCAGGCCCATACCGGGGGCCAGGCCGAAAGGTTTCTTGGCATACAGGGCCATCACCAGGGTGCCGATGATGGCGGCCAGGGCGGTGGCGGTGAAGACGGCGCCGCCGGGCATGCCGTCCAGGGCGCTGAAGATACCGGGGTTCACGGCCAGGATATAGGCCATGGTGAGGAAGGTGGTGATACCGGCCAGAATTTCCGTACGGACATTGTTCACCTTGGAGTCAAAGCCGAAAAGTTTTTCAAAAGCAGGTTTCATGAGATGTTCCTCCTATACCTTAGAATACCCATTTAACTCCGAGGCAGGGACGGGCCCAGAAGCCCTTGGCGCTTCCGAAATCGTAGGAAAGTTCCACCTCGCCGCCAATATTCAGGTTAGGAACACCGAACCACTGGCCCACACTGT